>DAHVRG010000035.1 GCA_027322565.1 Georgenia sp. | reverse complement strand
GTCGAGCAGGTGCTGCGCGACCTGCGGATAAACCGGATCTTCGAGGGCTCGACGCAGATCATGCACCTGCTCATCGCGCGGGACGCCGTCGACACCCACCTCGCCGTCGCCGGCGACATCATCGACCCGGACACCACGGTGGACGAGAAGGCGCGGGCGGCCGCGCGGGCGGCGGCGTTCTACGCCGGCTGGCTGCCCGGGCTGTACGCCGGCCCCGGGCTCGTGCCCGGCACCTACGCCGAGTTCGGGCAGCTCGCCGGCCACCTGCGCTTCGTCGAACGGGCCTCGCGCCGGCTCGCCCGGTCCACCTTCTACGGCATGGCCCGCTGGCAGGGCGGCCTGGAGCACCGGCAGGGGTTCCTCGCCCGGGTGGTCGACATCGGCGCCGAGCTCTTCGCGATGACCGCGGTGTGCCTCCGGGCGCAGATGCAGACGGCGGACGGCACCGCGTCCGGCGCCTCCCGGCTGGCCGACGCCTACTGCCGCCAGGCCCGGCTCACCGTCGCCCGCCTCTTCCGTGAGCTGTGGGTCAACACCGACGCCGCGGACGAGCGGCTCGCCCGGGAGGTGCTCGACGGCGGGTACACGTGGGCGGAGGAGGGGGTCCTCGACCCCTCGGAGGGCAGCGGGCCGTGGATCGCGGGACCGGCCGGCACGCCGGACGGGTCCGCCACGATGCTCACCGCGACCTGAGGCTCACCCAGGAGTACAGGTGCTGGGGGCGGCCGACCTGGCCGTACCGGGGCCGCACGCCGGCCCGGCCGACCTCGACGAGGTACTCCAGGTACCGCCGCGCGGCGACCCGGGACATCCCCACCCGCTCGGCGACGTCGTCCGCGGACAGCGCCTCGGCGCTCTCCCGCAGCACCTCGCTCACCGCCTCGAGGGTCCGCGGCGCCAGGCCCTTGGGCAGGTCGGTGGACGCCGGTGCCGGGCGGGCGCCCCCGAGGAGCCGGTCGACCTGCTCCTGGTCCAACGGTGCGGTGGCCGACTCGTGGACGAGGCGCCGGTGCCGCAGGTAGTCGGTGAGACGTCCGTGGAGGTCGGCGCGGGTGAAGGGCTTGATGAGGTAGTGCAGCACGCCGCCCGCCATCGCGGTGCGCACGGTCTCCACCTCCCGGGCCGCGGTGATGACGACGACGTCGACGACGGGGCCGTGCTCCTCGCGCAGGCGGTGGAGGACCTCCAGCCCGGTGAGGTCCGGCAGGTAGACGTCGAGGAGCAGGAGGTCGGGGCGCAGCCGCCGGACGGCCGTGAGCGCGTCCGCGCCGGTGTGGACGACGTCGACGACGGTGAAGTCGGGCAGCTGCTCGACGAAGTTGCGGTGGAGGGCGGCGACGGCGAAGTCGTCGTCCACGACCACCACCCGGATCGGCCCGCCCGTCACCGCGTCGCCTCCAGCTCCTGCGACGTCGCCGCGATCCGGGGCGGGGGAAGGGTGACGACGAAGCAGGCACCGCCGCCCTCGGCGTCCTCGACCGTGACGGTCCCGCCCCGCCGGTCGACCACCTGGCGGACGAGGGTGAGCCCGATGCCGCGGGCGTGCCGTCCCCGCTTCGTCGAGACGCCCGGCTCGAAGATCCGGCCGCGCTCGAGGGCGGGGACGCCGGGACCGTCGTCACTCACGCGGACGACGGCGGTCGCGCCCGCCCGGGTGAGGCTCACCCGCACCGTCCCACCGGTGCCGGCGGCGTCGACCGCGTTGTCGATGAGGTTGCCGAGCACCGTGACGACGTCGGTCGTCCCGTCCGGCTCGACCTCCGCGTCGCGGTCGGTGAGGAGCTCGACGCCGCGCTCGTGCGCCGTCGCCGACTTCGCGACCATGAGGGCGGCGACGGCGGGGTCGGTGACACCGGGCAGCGACTCGTACCGGCTCGCGGCGGCGGAGCCGACGGCGCGCGAGATGAAGGTGAGGGCGTCGTCGGGCCGGCCGAGCTCGATGAGGCCGGATACGACGTGGAGCTGGTTGGCGAACTCGTGCGCCTGCGCCCGCAGCGCCTGGGTGAGGTCGCGGGCGCCGTCGAGGTCGCGGACGAGGGCGTGCACCTCGGTGCGGTCACGGAGGAGGAGGACGGAGCCGACGTCGCGTCCGTCGACGACGGCGCGGTCGACGCGCGCGAAGAGGATCTGCTCCCCGACGAGGACGAGCTTGTCACCCCCGGCGCCGCGCGTGCTGAGCAGCTCGAGGAGGGCGGCGTCGAGGACGTCACCGGCCGGCCGGCCGACACAGTCCGGGGGCAGGTCGAGCATCTGGTGCGCCTGGTCGTTGGCGAGGGCGATGCGGCCGTGCTCGTCGACGGCGACCATCCCCTCCCCCAGCCCGTGGAGCATGGCGTCGCGCACCTCCCGCAGGGAGGCGATCTCCTCGGGCTCCATCCGGTAGATCCGCCGCCACACGAGGCGCTGGACGTACACGGCGCCGAGGGTGCCGGCGAGCCCCGCGCCGAGCACCCACACGAGGAGCTGGGGCAGGTCGTCGAGGAGGTCCTCGCGCAGCGTGGACTCCAGCGTGCCCACCGAGACCGACCCGATGACCTCGTCACCGGAGAAGATCGGCACCTTGACGCGCCACGACTCCCCGAGCGTGCCGGTCTGGGTGCCGACGTAGACGTGGCCGGACAGCGGCGCGGACGGGTCGGTGGAGACCATCTCGCCGATGCGTTCGGGGTTGGGGTGGGAGTAGCGGATGCCCTCGGAGTCGGTGACGACGACGTAGGTCACCCCCGAGGCCTCCCGGATGACCTCGGCGATGGGCTGGATCACCGCCGACGGGTCGGGCGCCTCGTACGCCTCGACGATCGCGGGCAGGGTGGCCACCGACTGTGCGACCCCGACCATGCGCTCCTCGTAGGAGTCGCGGATCTGGGCCTCCTGCATCTGCAGGGCCACGCCTCCCACGACCCCGATGGTCAGCACGACGATCGCCACCTGGAGGAGCAGGAGCTGCTGGCGCAGCGACATCGACCGACGCACGGCCTCGATTCTGCCCCACGGCCCGTGCGCCGTGACCGAAACGACCAGTACGACCAGTACGGCCGCAGGCTTCAGCGCCCGGGACCTTCGTCCTAGGTTTCCCGTCACGTCGTCGTCCCGCTCGAGGAGGAGCCCATGTCTCTACGCCGTCCCACCACCGTGCTCGCCGGTGTCGCCGCCCTGTCCCTCGGCCTGGCCGCCTGCGCCGACGCCGACGGCGACTCCGAGAGCGGGATCGACAGCATCGAGATCATCGTCCCGGCCGACCCGGGCGGCGGCTGGGACCAGACCGGTCGCACGATGCAGGCCGAGCTGCAGGACAACGACCTCGTCTCCGACGCCCAGGTGGTCAACGTCGGCGGGGCCGGTGGCACCGTCGGGCTGGCCCAGCTCGCCACGTCGACCAACCCGGACACGCTCATG
>DAHVRG010000013.1 GCA_027322565.1 Georgenia sp. | reverse complement strand
CTCGGGCGGCCGCCCTTCACCCTGTCGTTCAGTCCGCACATAGGTGTCTGGGAATGCGCTTGCCGGACGGCCGTGGAGTGCGCTTTGTGCGTCCCGATGGGAGGGGCGGGCGGGCGGGAGGCGGCGCCATGGGTGCTGGGTTGCTGACGGCGCTAGGTTGGGGCCCATGTCACGCGCCACCACCGCCCTGCTCACCGACCGCTACGAGCTCACGATGCTCGAGGCCTCCTTGGAGTCCGGAGCGGCTCACCGCGACAGCGTCTTCGAGGTCTTCTCCCGACGCCTGTCCGGCGGGCGTCGTTACGGGGTGGTGGCCGGCACGGGGAGGGTGCTCGACGCAATCGCCGACTTCACCTTCTCCGGCGCGGAGATCGACTGGCTGCGCGAGGCCGGTGTGGTCGGCCCCGAGGCGCTGGACTTCCTGGCCGGATACCGCTTCAGCGGCGACATCCTGGGCTACGCGGAAGGGGAGTGCTTCTTCCCGGGCTCGCCGATCCTCACCGTGCGGGGCACCTTCGCCGAGTCGCTGCTGCTGGAGACGGTCGTGCTGTCGGTGCTCAACCACGACTCCGCGGTGGCGGCCGCGGCCTCGCGGATGACCACCGCCGCGCACCGCCGGCCCTGTCTGGAGATGGGTGCCCGGCGCACCCACGAGGAGGCTGCCGTGGCAGCTGCCCGGGCCGCCGCCGTCGGCGGGTTCGCGGGCACCAGCGTGCTGGAGGCCGGCCGCTCCTACGGCCTGCCCACCATCGGCACCGCTGCCCACTCCTTCACCCTGGTGCACGACGACGAGGAGGCCGCCTTCGACGCCCAGGTCCGTGCCATGGGGCCGGGCACCACGCTCCTCGTCGACACCTACGACGTCGAGCGCGGCGTCGAGCGTGCCGTCGCGGCCGCGCGCCGCCATGGCGGGGAGCTCGGTGCGGTACGGCTCGACTCCGGCGACCTCGTCGCGCAGGCGTTCACCGTGCGGCAGCAGCTCGACGAGCTGGGGGCGACGTCGACCCGGATCACGGTCACCTCCGACCTCGACGAGTACGCGATCGCCGCCCTCGGCGCCGCGCCCGTCGACTCCTACGGGGTCGGCACGCGGCTCGTCACCGGCTCCGGGCACCCGACGGCCGAGCTCGTGTACAAGCTCGTCGAGCGGGAGGGCGCCGACGGCGAGATGGTCGACGTCGCCAAGGCCTCGACGTCCAAGGCGACCGTCGGCGGGTTCAAGGTCGCCGGCCGGGTCTTCGCCGACGGCGTCGCCCAGGAGGAGCTCGTCGTCGGCTGCTCCGACGAGGCTGCCGGGGCGCGGGTGCTCGCGGAGCACGGGGCCCGCCCGCTCCAGGTTCCGCTCGTCCGCGGTGGCGTCATCGCCGACGAGCACCGCGGACCCGACGCCGTCCGCGCGGCGACCGAGCGTCACCTCGCCTCCCGGGCCGCGCTGCCCTACGAGGGCTGGCGGCTCAGCGAGGGCGACCCCGCGATCCCGACCCGCCACGTCCAGGCCTGACCCGCTCTCGACGTGCCGACCTGAACAACTCTTGCAACGATTGCCGCATGGCCGGCGCCCAACCCGCGTCGGGAACGAAGGGAGCACGCATGTCCTTGTGGCTGATCCTCATCATTGTCGGTGTCGTGATGCTCATCATCGGGGTGGCCGTGGAGGCGGCGCAGATCCTCATCTGGATCGGTGTGGCGATCCTCGTCATCTCGCTCATCATGTCGCTCATCGGGCGCGGACGAAGCAGGGTCTGACCTCGACCGATGCGGGCCCGTGAGCGGGACCGCGCACCTCCACCGCGGGGCCCGGCAGGACGTTCCTGCCGGGCCCCGCGTCAGCCCGCGGCGCTACGTGCACCGCCGCGGGAAGTGCATAGGCTGGGAGGATGGTGGCCACGAGACCGCGCCGGGTCACGACACCGGTGGAGCAGCGCGAGGCGGAGGTCCGATCCGCGCGCCCCTGGCGCACGATCGTGTGGAACGACCCCGTCAACCTCATGAGCTACGTGACGTACGTCTTCCGCACGTACTTCGGCTACTCCGAGGGCCGCGCCCGCCAGCTCATGCTCCAGGTCCACCACGAGGGCCACGCCGTCGTCGCCGAGGGGGCGCGCGAGAAGATGGAGGTTCACGTCCAGGCCATGCACACCTACGGGCTCTGGGCCACCCTCGCCCCCGAGGGCGAGGGCTGACGTGCGAGCCTTCACCGCGGTCCCCGGCGGGTACGCCTGCGAGCTCGAGCCGGCCGAGCTGCGCATCGTCGCCCGCATCGTCGCCGACACCTGCGAGCTCCTCGGCACGCCGATCGAGGGGACGGAGGGCACACCCACCCACCACTCGTCGTCCGAGGACGCGGTGCTCGCCGCCCTCGACTGGCACCCGGCCGCCGGGGAGACCCCCCGTGACCCGGCCCTGGCGCGGCTCCTGCCACCGGCGAGCCACGACGACGAGGAGCTCGCCGCCGAGCTGCGTCGCCTGACGGAGAGCTCACTGCGCGCGACGAAGGTCGACCAGCTGCGGGTCGTGCACCGCGCCCTCGAGACGAGCTCCGGCATCGTCGTCGTGCGCGAGGGGGAGGAGCGTGCCTGGCTCGCCGCGCTCACCGACCTGCGCCTCGTCCTCGCCGCCCGGCTCGGGATCGAGACCGACGAGGACGCCGAGCGCGTCTACGACCGGGCCGGCAGCGGCCGCCCCCAGACCGCCGTCGACGAGCTCGACGCTGCCCTCACGAGCCTCTACGCCGTGCTCACGTGGTGGCAGGAGTCACTGCTCGAGGCCATGTCGGGCAGGCTGCGGTGACACTACAGTCGATCAGCGTGAACAACGCGCCGATCGGTGTCTTCGACTCGGGGGTCGGAGGCCTCACGGTCGCGCGTGCGATCATCGACCAGCTGCCTCACGAGTCGATCCTCTACATCGGCGACACCGCGCACTCCCCGTACGGGCCCAAGCCGATCGCCGAGGTGCGGGCGCTGGCCCTCGACGTCATGGACCGGCTCGTGCACTCGGGCGTCAAGGCCCTCGTCATCGCGTGCAACTCCGCCTCGGCCGCCGTCCTCCGGGACGCCCGCGAGCGCTACTTCCTCGGGGCGGGGGTCCCCGTGGTCGAGGTCATCCAGCCCGCGGTGCGCCGGGCCGTGGCCGCCACCCGCACCGGGCGGGTCGGGGTCATCGGCACCCAGGCCACGATCGGGTCGGGCGCCTACCGCAACGCCTTCGCGGCGGCTCCCCATCTCGAGCTGACGATGGCCGCGGCACCGCGCTTTGTCGAGTTCGTCGAGCGCGGGATCACCTCCGGGCCGGAGGTCCTCGCGGCAGCCCGCGAGTACCTCGAGCCGGTGCGCGACGCCGAGGTCGACACCCTCGTCCTGGGGTGCACGCACTACCCGCTTCTCACCGGCGTCATCTCCTACGTCATGGGGGAGGAGGTCACGCTGGTCTCGAGCGCGGAGGAGACGGCGAAGGACACCTACCGGATGCTCGTCGCCCACGACCTCGAGCGCGACCCGGCGGCACCGGAGCCCCAGCACCGGTTCCTCGCCACGGGTGACGCGGCGAGCTTCACCCGGCTGGCCCGGCGTTTCCTCGGCCCCGAGGTGGTCCGGGTGGACAGCGACGCGGCGCTGGAGGTCACCGCATGAGGCTCACGGTCGTGGGCTGCTCCGGGTCGATGTCCGGCCCCGACTCCGCCGCCTCCTGCTACCTCGTGCAGGCCGACGGCCCGGACGGCGAGGGCGGCACCCGCACCTGGAGCATCGTCCTCGACCTCGGCTCCGGCGCCTTCGGCGCCCTCCTGCGGCACCTCGACCCCGCGCACCTCGACGCCGTCGTCCTCAGCCACCTGCACGCCGACCACGTCGTCGACATGACGGGCCTGGAGGTCTACCGGCGGTACCACCCCGCCGGCGCCCTCGGCCCGGTCCCCGTCCTCGGACCGGTGGGCACGGCGCAGCGAGTCGGAGCGCTGGCGATGGAGGAGGACCTCTCGGCGCTCGACGCGTCGTTCACCTTCGTCGACCACGTGCCCGGCCGGTCGGTGGAGATCGGGCCGCTGCGCATCGAGGCGTTCCCCGTCGAGCACCCGGTCCTCGCGTTCGGGCTGCGGGTCACCGGCCCCGCCGAGGACGGCGCGCGGGAGGTGGTGCTGGCCTACTCCGGCGACAGCGACGCCTGCGACGGCCTCGTCGAGACCGCCCGGGACGCCGACCTGTTCCTCTGCGAGGGGGCCTTCCAGGAGGGACGCGACACGGTCCGCGGGATCCACCTCACCCGCCGGCGGGCGGGGGAGATGGCGACGCGGGCCGCCGCGCGGCACGTCGTCCTCACCCACCTGCCGCCGTGGAACGACCACGAGGTCGTCCGCGCCGAGGCGGCCACCCAGTACGGCGGCCCCATCGACCTCGCCCGCCCCGGCGCCACCTGGTCCCTCTGACCCACCACGCCCCACCCGCGCCGCCCCCACACCACCGAGAGCCCACTTCCCGGCGAGAGCCCACTTCCTGACGAGCCTGCCCAGCGCGCCCGGAGTGCACGGTGCGACGAACGTCACAGACCGCTCGCCGACGTCTGTGAGCGGCGCCCGGGCCGGTGCGTCGCGGCCGCCGGGACCTGCGCTCTCGACGCAGGAAGCGGCATAGCGGGCATCGCTCCGGGTGCGACGGTCCCCACCCCGTGCCGGCGCGGCCACCGTGGGACGGCAGCGCAGCCCGCCGCGGCGGCTCGTTAACCTGAGCGCATGAGCCAGACCTCCTCTCCGGACGAAGCACGCCGCAACGCCCGCCACGAGATGCCCGAGGCTCTCCGTGCCGACGTCCGAACTCTCGGTGCACTGCTCGGCCAGGTGCTGCGCGAGTACGGCGGGGAGGAGCTGTTCGCCGACGTCGAGCGTCTTCGCGCGTTGACGATCGACGCCGTCGACGACACGAACGGGGACGGGCGGCTGGCCGAGGCCCAGGCGCTCATCGAGTCCTTCTCCCTCGAGCGGGCCGGTCAGGTGGCCCGCGCCTTCTCGTGCTACTTCCACCTCGTCAACCTCGCCGAGGAGTACCACCGGGTGCGCGCTCTGCGTGCTCGGGAGGACGCCGAGCCCCGGTCGGACACGCTGGCCGGCGCGTACTCCCAGCTCGCTGCCGAGACGTCGGAGGAGGAGGCCGCCCGCCGGCTGGGGGAGATCGAGTTCCACCCCGTCCTCACCGCGCACCCCACCGAGGCTCGCCGCCGCGCGGTCTCCGCCTCCATCCGGCGGATCTCCGACCTCGTCGCGGAGGCCGACGACCCGCGTCTGGGTGCCAACGGCCGGCTCCGGATCGAACGGCGGCTGCTCGCCGAGATCGACACCCTGTGGCGCACCGCCCACCTGCGCGAGACCACCCCCTCGCCGGTCGACGAGGTCTACACCGCGATGTCGGTCTTCGAGCAGACCCTCTTCAAGGTCCTGCCGCACGTCTACCGGCAGACCGACGACTGGCTCCTCGGGGACGAGCGGGGCCGCACCGCGCCCCGTGCCACGCCCTTCGTCCGGCTCGGCAGCTGGATCGGTGCCGACCGGGACGGCAACCCCAACGTCACCGCGAAGGTCACCCGGCAGGCCGCTGCGATCGCCGCGGAGCACGTCCTCACCGCCCTGGAGCGGGAGACCACCCGCGTCGGGCTGGCGATGACGGTGGACGAGCAGACCACCCCGCCGTCGCCCGAGCTGCTCGCGCTGTGGACGTCCCAGCGCCAGCTCTCCGACGAGGTCACCTCCCAGGTGGCCGCCCGCTCGCCCCGCGAGCCGCACCGCCGGGTGATGCTCGTCGCGGCGGCCCGGCTGGCGGCGACGCGGGAGCGGGACGCCGACCTCGCCTACGCCTCGGCGGAGGAGTTCCTCTCCGACCTCCGCGTCGTCCAGGACTCGCTGCGCGAGGCGGGTGCCCCGCGCAAGGCGCACGGGGACCTGCAGAACCTCATCTGGCAGGTGCAGTCCTTCGGTTTCCACCTCACCGAGCTCGAGGTCCGGCAGCACTCCAAGGTGCACGCCCAGACGCTGGCGTGGATCGAGGACCCCGCCTCCGTCCCGGAGCCGAGCGTCGACCCCGAGGAGGTGCTCGAGACGTTCCGGGCGATCGCCGCCATCCAGCGCCGCCACGGCGTGGACGCCTGCCGGCGGTACATCGTCTCCTTCACCACGAGCAGCGCGGACCTCGCCGCGGTCTACCGGCTGGCCGAGCACGCGCTCGGCTCGGCGGAGGCGGCGCCGGTGCTCGACGTCATCCCGCTGTTCGAGACCTTCGACGACCTGCGAGCCGCACCGCGCATCCTCGACGAGCTGCTCGCCGTGCCGCAGGTCCAGGCACGCCTCGCGCAGACCGGGCGCCGGCTGGAGGTCATGCTCGGGTACTCCGACTCCGCCAAGGACGTCGGGCCGGTCTCCGCGACGCTGGCCATCTACACCGCCCAGGAGGAGATCGCCGCCTGGGCCCGCCGCAACGACATCCGCCTCACCCTCTTCCACGGCAAGGGCGGGGCGCTCGGGCGCGGTGGCGGGCCGGCGAACCGTGCCATCCTCGCCCAGCCGCCGCACTCGGTCGACGGGCGGTTCAAGCTCACCGAGCAGGGTGAGGTCATCACCGCGCGCTACGGCAACCGGGCGATCGCCGCGCGCCATATCGACCAGGTCGCGGCCGCGACACTGCTCGCCTGGGCGCCGTCCACGGAGCAGCGCAACACGGAGGCGGCCGAGCGGTTCGCCGACCTGGGCAAGACGCTCGACGAGGTCTCCCGGGCCCGGTTCTTCGAGCTCATCCACGCCGACGGCTTCGCCCCGTGGTTCGCCCGCGTGACGCCGCAGGAGGAGGTCGGGCTGCTGCCGCTCGGCTCGCGGCCAGCCCGCCGCGGGCTCTCGGTCGAGTCGCTCGAGGACCTCCGGGCGATCCCGTGGGTCTTCGCCTGGACCCAGGCACGGATCAACCTCACCGGCTGGTTCGGGCTCGGCACCGCCCTCGAGGCGGTCGGTGACCTCGAGCAGCTCCGCACCGCCTACCGCGAGTGGCCGTTGTTCAACACGCTCATCGACAACGTCGAGATGTCGCTGGCGAAGACCGACCCGCGCATCGCCCGTCAGTACCTCGAGCTGGGCGACCGGGAGGACCTCGCGCAGCTCGTGCTCGACGAGCTGGCACTCACCACCGACTGGGTGCTGCGGATCACCGGCCACGCCTACCCGCTCGAGGGGCGCCGCGTCCTCGGCCGGGCGGTGCAGCTGCGCAACCCCTACGTCGACGCCCTGTCGCTGCTCCAGGTGCGGGCGCTGCGTGCGCTGCGCACCGAGGACACCGAGCAGCGCTCGCCGGAGGAGGCCGCCGAGATCCGGCGCCTGCTGCTGCTCACGGTCAACGGGATCGCCGCCGGCCTGCAGAACACCGGCTGACCCCCGGCGGCGCGCCGGCTGCTGCCGGTGCGCCGCCGCCCGGGCCGAGGCACACGCGGCGCCCCGAGGCCGCCTCACGGCGCCGGCGCGACCGCCTCGAGGAGCGCCCGGGTGAACGGTGCCTGCGGTTCCCGCCAGACCTCCACGACCGGTCCGCGCTCGACGACGCGACCGGCCTGCATCACGGTGACCGTCTCGCACACCTGCCGCACCACCGCGAGGTCGTGGGAGATGAGGACGAGCGCCGTCCCGGTGCGTTCCTGCAGGTCGACGAGGAGCTCGAGGATCGCCGCCTGGACGGTGACGTCGAGCGCCGACACCGGCTCGTCCAGCACGAGCACCGCCGGCTCCGCCGCGAGGGCACGGGCGATGGCGAGCCGCTGACGCTGCCCGCCGGACAGCGAGCGGGGCCGCCGACCGAGGACCGGCTCCGGCAGCCGGACGAGGTCGAGCAGCTCGGCCGGCGTGCGGCTGCTGCCCGAGACCTGCAGCGCCGTCCGTAGGATTCGGCCGGCGCTCCAGCGCGGGTCGAACGAGCCGAGCGGGTCCTGGGGGACCAGCCGCACGAGGTGCCGGCGCCCGCGCCGCCGACGCTCGGGCAGCCCGCTCCACGGCTCCCCGAACAGCTCCACCGTCCCTGCCGCCGGGCGCTCGGCGGCGACGAGCATCCGGGCCAGCGTCGACTTCCCGCTCCCGGACTCGCCGACGACGCCGAGTGCCTCGCCCCGGTGCACGACGAGGTCGACGTCGGCGAGGGCGTCCACCGCGCCGCCCCCGGGCAGCCGGTAGCGGTGGTGCAGCCCGGTCGCGCGCAGCACCTCCTCGCGCGGCCGCGCCGGCCCCACCGGCCGGCGGCGCGCCCCGCGCGGGACGGCGTCGAGCAGCGCCCGGGTGACGGCGTGCGTCGGGCGGCGCAGCACCTCGTGCGCCGGCCCCGCCTCGACCACCCGCCCGGCGTCGAGGACGACGACGTCGTCGGCCAACCGTGCCACCGCCCCGAGGTCGTGGCTCACGAGGAGCACGGCGGTGCCTCCGTCCCGCAGCCGGCCGAGCAGCTCGAGCACCCCGCGGGCCACCGTCGCGTCCAGGGCCGTGGTCGGCTCGTCGGCCACGAGGAGGGCCGGCTCGCCGACGACCGCCGAGGCGATGAGCGCCCGCTGCCGCATCCCGCCGGACAGCTCACCGGAGCGCTGCGCCGCCCGCACCTCCGGCTCGTCGAGACCCGCCTGTCCCAGGGCGGTGAGGACCCGGCGCCGGCGTTCCGCCCGGCCCATCCCGCGCACCTGCAGCGACTCCCCGACCTCGGCACCGACCGTGCGCAGCGGGTCGAGCGACTGGAGGGCATCCTGCAGCACGAAGCCGACGGCGGAGCCGCGCAGGCCCCGCCACGTCCGCTCGTCGGCCCGCATGACGTCCTGACCCGCGACAACGAACCGCGTCGCGTCCACGTGTGCCGGTGCCCCGCCCTCCCCGGCGAGCCCGACGACGCTGCGCGCGAGTACGGACTTGCCCGCACCGGACTCTCCGACGACGGCGAGGCACCGTCCCGGTTCCAGGCGCAGGTCCACGCCGCGCAGCACCTCCCCGACCCCGGGGAAGGAGACGGTGAGGTCGGCGACGTCGAGGACGGCGCTCATGCCGGTGCCACCGCGCTCAGCCGCCGCCCGAGCATGGTCAGCGCGGCCGCCGTCACCGTGATCGCCAGGCCCGGCGCCACGGTGAGCCACCACGACGTCTGGATGTGGAGCCTGCCCGCGTTGAGCATGGCCCCCCACTCGGGGGAGGGCGGGAGGGCACCGAGCCCGAGGTAGCTCAGCGCCGACACCCAGACGATGGCCTGCCCGACACCGAGGGCGGCCACCGCGACGAGCGGCCACACGGTGTTGGGCAGGACGTGCCGGAGGAACACGACGGGGGCCGACACGCCCTCGAGCCGCGCCGCCAGGACGTAGGGGCTCTGCACGACCGACTGGGCCCGGGCGCGCAGGATCCGGGCATAGCCGGGTGCCGTGGCCAGCCCGACGGCGAGGACCGACGGCCCCACGCCCGCACCGAGCACCGCGACGAGCAGGAGCGCGAGCACGAGGCTGGGCAGCGAGAAGAGCACCTCGATGACCCGGCTGAGCAGCGCGTCGAGCCACCGCGGTCCGAGCGCCGCCCCGAAGCCGAGGACGAGCCCGAGCACCAGCCCGATCGCGGTCGCCGCAGCGCCGACGCCGAGCGACTGGCCGGCGCCGTGCACGACCCGGGTGTAGACGTCCCGGCCGGAGGCGTCGGTCCCGAAGACGGCCTCCGCGCTCGGCGGGGCGTACGCCTCGGCCGGTGCCACCGCGGTCGGGTCACCCGGGGCGAGCAGCCCCGGCCAGACCGCCGCGACGAGGACGAGCACGACGACGACAGCGCTCACCACCCCGCCCGGGCCGAGCATCCGCGCGAGCCCGCGCAT
>DAHVRG010000008.1 GCA_027322565.1 Georgenia sp. | reverse complement strand
GAGCCGGGCCAGGAGGCCGAGCCGGGCCAGGTCTACGACGCGAACGGGCACGCGCTCGCCGCCGCGGTGCACGACGCCGGCGCCGCCACCTACCGGGTGGCCGCGGTCCCGGACCAGCGCGGCCCGCTGCGCGACACCCTGGAAGACCAGCTCGTCCGCGCCGACCTCGTCGTCACCACCGGCGGGCTGAGCCACGGGTCGAACGACACGGTCAAGGAGGTGCTCGCCCCGCTCGGCACCGTGCGCTTCGACAACGTCGCGATGTGGCCCGGCCGCCAGCTCGGGGTGGGACACATCGGGGACGGGACGCCGATCTTCGCGCTGCCCGGTGACCCGGTCGCGGCGCAGGTCGCCTACGAGGTGTTCGTCCGGCCCGCCGTCCTCTCGATGGCGGGGTACACCGACCTGTACCGGCCCACGGTCACGGCCGAGGTGACGACCGGCTGGTACTCCCCTTCCGGCCGGCGCGAGTTCGTCCGGGTCACGCTCACCGGCTCCCCGGCGGAGGGCTACCGGGCCACCCCGGTGGGCGACCCGGGCCGGCTGCTGCTCTCCGCCCTCGCCCGGTCGAACGCCCTGGCTGTCGTCCCGGAGCAGGTCACCGATGTGGCGGCGGGCACCCGCCTCTCCTGCCTCGTGCTCGACGCCTGATGGTCGTGCTCGAGGAGGACGGCGTCCGGCTGCGGCCGCTGCGCTACCGCGACCGCGTGGCCTGGGCGCGGCTGCGCGCCCGCAACGTGGACTGGCTGCGTCCGTGGGAGGCGACGAGCCCCGTCCCGCTGCCCCCGGTGAGCTTCCGCGGCTACGTCGCCGAGAGCCGGCGCCAGGCACGCCGCCACGAGGCCCTCACCTTCGTCATCGAGGTCGACGGCGAGCTCGCCGGACAGCTGTCGGTGTCGCCGATCGTCATGGGCTCGTTGCGGGGGGCCGCGATCGGCTACTGGGTGAGCCGGGACCTCGCCGGCCGCGGCGTGGCCCCGACGGCGGTCGCCCTGGCGGGGGACCACTGCTTCACCGAGCTCGGGCTGCACCGGCTGGAGGTCAACATCCGGCCGGAGAACGTCGCGAGCCTCCGGGTGGTCGAGAAGCTCGGCTTCCGGGACGAGGGCCTGCGCCGCCGGTACCTCCACATCGACGGGGACTGGCGCGACCACCGCACCTTCGCGCTCGTCGCGGAGGAGGTCCCCGGCGGCCTGCTCGAGCGGTGGCGGCGCACCCGGGGGAGACACGCCGGGGACGGTCCCGGCGGTGCACCTGGCCCCGGCTAGTTTCGTGTTGTGGACGTACAGGGATGGGTGGTCGTGGGACTGGCCGTCATCCTGTTCGGCTACCTGGTCCCACACCTCGTGCACACGCGGCACCAGTTCGCGCAGTCGCGCGTCGAGGACCGCTTCTCCGGCACGCTGCGCGTCGTGACGACCGGGGCAGCTGTGCGGCGGACATCACCGGGAGAGCACCACGGGGCGTCCGGCAGCCGACCGTACCTGCACGGCCCACGACGAGGAACGGAGGCACCCGCGGTGAACAGGCCCACCACCCAGAGCGAGCGGGCCGCTGCCGAGGCGCGGCGCCTGGCCGCCGCCCGCGCGGCACGCGCCGCCGAGATCAGCCGGCGCAGGGCGGCTGCGCGTCGCCGGCTCGTCCTCACCGTCGTGCTGCTGCTGGCCAGTACCGCCGGCTGGCTGGGCTTCGGCCTCGCCGGCGTCACCGTCGTCGCGGGTGTCGTGCCGACGCTCCTGCTCGGGACCGTCCTCGTGCTCGGCCGCCGCGCCGCACGGATCGCCGCCCGCCGCAACGCCGCCGACCGCGCCGCCATGGCGCGGCTCGAGCGAGAGCTCGCCGCTCGGGCGGCGAGCACCCGCGGGCCGGGCCGCACCCGGCCCACGGCCGGTCCACGGACGAGCAGCCGCGCGGCCGCCCCATCGCGCTCCGCCGCGGCACCGGGCTCAGAGACGCGGAGCGGCGCCGTACCGGCCTCCGACGCCGGGACTGGTTCCGCCGCCGCGCCGGCTGTGGCGGACGCACCGCCTGCGACGGACGCGTCCACGGACACTGTCGCGCCCGCCACGGCAGGGCCCGCGCCGCAGCCGGTCTCCGGGGAGGAGCGCGCCGACCGGAACGCCGACGCGACGGCGCCGGACCACCCCGCGCCGACCGCCGAGCCGACGCCGGACGCCCCGGCGAGTGCCCCGCGTGCGGACGCTCCGGGAGCGGGCTCGGGCTGGACGCCCGTCCCCGTGCCCGCCCCCAGCTACACGCTCAAGCCGGCTGCACCCCGCCGGGACATCGCGCCCTACGAGGCGCCGGAGCCGGAGACACCGGCCGCGGCACAGCAGCTCGCACCGGGCGTGGACACCGGAGAGATCGAGATCGCCATCGCCTCGGGTCTCGCGGGCTCGCCCTACGCCCCGGTGGCCGACCCCGAGCCGCAGGAGGGCGAGGTGACCGAGGAACCGCCCGCGCGCGGGCTCGACCTCGACTCCGTCCTGGCTCGGCGACGGGCCGTCGGCGCGTAGCACCGGTCGCCCACCCCGCGCGCCGGCCCTCAGATCCCGTCGCGCACGGTAGGGCAGCTCATGCACCGCGGACCGCCGCGGCCCCGCCCCAGCTCGGACCCCGGGACCTCGATGACCTCGACGCCGTGGGCGCGGAGGTAGGCGTTCGTCGTCGTGTTCCGCTCATAGGCGACGACGACGCCGGGCGCCACCGCGAGGACGTTGCACGCGTCGTCCCACTGCTCCCGCTCGGCGCTGCGGGAGTCCTGCGCGGGGGTGAGCACGCGCAGCTCGTCAAGACCCAGGGCCTGGGCGATCGAGGCGTGCATCTCCTCCGGTGGGTGGTCGATGATGACGAGCTCGCCGTCGCCGTCGCCCGGGCGGATCCGGTAGGAGGGGAGGGCACCGAGGCCGGCGTACTCGATGACGGTGTGGTCGTCGACCATGGTCATCACCGTGTCGAGATGCATGAAGGCCCGCTCGAGGGGCAGCGCCAGAGCGACCACCTGCGTCGCCGAGCCGGTCGCGAAGAGCCGCTGGGCCACTCGCTCCACCCCTTGGGGGGTGGTGCGCTCGGTCATGCCGACGAGCACCGCCCCGCGACCCAGGACGAGGACGTCCCCGCCCTCGACGCTGATCGCGCTACGTCCACCCGCACCGCTCCACAGGTGGAAGCCGGCGTCGGCGAAGTCGGGGTGGAAGCGGTAGATCGCCTGGTAGTGGAGCGACTCGCGCAGCCGGGAGCGCTTGCGCATGTTGCTCACCCCGACCCCGTCGTACACCCAGGCCGAGGCGTCGCGGGCGTAGAGGTGGTTGGGCAGGGGAGGCAGCACGAAGTCGTCGAGGCCCAGGACGTGCAGCGCGACGGACCGCGGCTCGTCGACGCGCTCGAGCAGCTCGCGCTTGGTCATCCCACCGATGAGCACCCGCGTGAGCTCGCCGGCGTCGAGCGCCCCCACCATCCCCTGTACGGGCTGCACGGCCGCGGCACCGAGCAGCGCGGTGTGGAAGGTGTGCTCGACCACGAGCGAGCGGGCACTGGGGACGGCGAGTGTCTCGCACAGCAGGGCGGCGAGGTAGCGCACCTCCACGCCGCGCTCGCGCAGCGCCTCAGCGAAGGCGTCATGCTCCTCTTGAGCCCGCTCGACCCACAGCACCTCGTCGAAGAGCAGCTCGTCGCGGTTCTGCGGGGTGAGCCGGCGCATCTCCAGGTCGGGCCGGTGGAGGATCACCTCGTGGAGGCGGCCGACCTCGGAGTCCACGTGGAAGGTCATGGGTCTCCTCGTCGTCGGGGCGCGTGCGTCACAACGTAGTGCCGAC
>DAHVRG010000291.1 GCA_027322565.1 Georgenia sp. | reverse complement strand
GGCACGGCGGCCCACGTCGACGAGACGAGCAGCGTCACGACGCCGCCCGGCACCCGCCGGTAGGATCGAGCACAGCCCGACAAGGACGCGCTGCCGCCGCTGCCGTCGACCGGCACGCGCGGGGAGCCCCGGCCGACTACGCCGGTGCCGGCGCGGACCCGTCCCTCGGGGACGCAACGCGAGAAGCTAAGGAGCATCATGGCCGGCCACTCGAAGTGGGCAACCACCAAGCACAAGAAGGCGGCGCTGGACGCCAAGCGCGGCAAGCTCTTCGCCCGGCTGGTGAAGAACATCGAGGTCGCCGCGCGGACCGGCGGGGGCGACCCGGCCGGCAACCCGACCCTCTACGACGCCATCCAGAAGGCGAAGAAGAACTCGGTCCCCGCCGACAACATCGACCGCGCCGTCAAGCGCGGGTCGGGTGCCGAGGCCGGCGGCGCGGACTACGAGACGATCATGTACGAGGGCTACGCCCCCGGCGGCGTCGCCGTCCTCGTCGAGTGCCTCACCGACAACCGCAACCGCGCCGCCTCCGACGTGCGCGTCGCCTTCACCCGCAACGGCGGGACTCTCGCCGACCCGGGGTCGGTCTCCTACCTCTTCCACCGCCGCGGGGTGGTCCTCGTCCCCAAGCACGACGGCCTGACCGAGGACGACGTCCTCGGCGCCGTCCTCGACGCCGGTGCCGAGGAGGTCACCGACCTCGGGGAGAGCTTCGAGGTCATCAGCGAGGCGAGCGACGTCGTCGCCGTACGCACCGCGCTCCAGGAGGCGGGGCTGGACTACGACTCCGCGGAGGCCCAGTTCGTCCCCTCCATGGAGGTGGAGGTTGACGCCGACGGCGCCCGCAAGGTCATCAAGCTCATCGACGCCCTCGAGGACTGCGACGACGTGCAGAACGTCTACGCCAACTTCGACGCACCGGACGCGGTGCTCGCGGAGCTCGCCGCCGAGTGAGGCGGTGTCGCTCCCGCGGACCGTCACACCCGGCTGCGACACTGGGGCCATGCGCGTCCTCGGAGTCGACCCCGGGCTCACCCGGTGCGGGCTGGGGGTCGTGGACTCCGGGCGGCGGAGGGAGCTCTCGGCCGTCGCCATGGGGGTGCTCCGCACACCCCCGGACATGCCGATCCAGCAGCGGCTCCTCACCATCTCGGCCGGCATCGAGGAGTGGATCGTGCGGCACGACGTCGACGCCGTCGCCGTCGAGCGGGTCTTCGCCCAGCACAACGTGCGGTCGGTGATGGGGACGGCGCAGGTCGCGGGGCTCGCGATGGTCGCCGCCGCCCGCGCCGGGCTGCCGCTCGGGACGCACACTCCCAGTGAGGTCAAGGCCGCGGTGACGGGTTCCGGGCGGGCGGACAAGGCCCAGGTCCAGGAGATGGTGCGCCGGATCCTGCGCCTCACCCGGCGGCCGCAGCCCGCCGACGCCGCCGACGCCCTCGCCCTGGCCGTGTGCCACCTGTGGCGCGCCGGCACCCCCGGGGCCGGGCCGGGGGTCCGTCAGGCCACCGCCGCCCAGGAGGCGTGGGCGCGGGCCGAGCTCGCGGCGCGTCGCGCCCGGCCCGTCATCCGGACCCGCTAGCCTGATCCTTCGCACACACGTTCGCCCGTCAGCGGGCAGAGACAAGGAGCCGATGTGATCGCCAGCGTCCGGGGGACCGTCGAGTCGGTGCGGCTCGACTCCGCCGTCGTCACGGTCGGCGGTGTGGGCCTGCTCGTCCGGGCCACCCCCGCGACGCTCGCCGGGCTGCGGCCCGGCACCGAGGCCCAGCTCGCCACCTCGCTCGTCGTGCGGGAGGACTCCCTCACGCTCTACGGCTTCACCGACGACGACGAGCGCGACGTCTTCGAGACGCTCCAGACGGTCTCCGGGGTGGGGCCGCGGCTGGCGCTGGCCGTCCTCGCCGTCCACCGCCCGGACGAGCTGCGCGCCGCGGTCTCCGCACAGGATGTCGCCGCCCTCACCAAGGTTCCGGGGATCGGCCGCAAGGGCGCCCAGCGGATCCTGCTCGAGATCGGGGACAAGCTGGGCCCGGTACGCGGCGAGCTCCCGGTCGCGCCCGCCGCCATGGACACCTCACCGGAGGTGGTCGACGCCCTCGTCCAGCTCGGCTGGTCGGCCAAGGCCGCCGAGGAGGCCGTGACCGCCGTGCTCGCCGCACCCGGCGCCGACCGCGACGTCGCCGCGGTGCTCCGCGCCGCACTCCAGCACCTGGGAGGCCACGCGCGTGCCTGAGGAGCGGTACCTGGACGCCGAGGCCGACGAGCTCGAGCGGGCAGCCGAGGCAGCACTGCGGCCCCGCCGGCTGGCGGACTTCGTCGGACAGGCCGTCGTGCGCGACCAGCTCGCCCTCGTCCTCGACGCCGCCCGGGCTCGGGGCTCGGCCCCCGACCACGTCCTCCTGTCCGGCCCGCCCGGGCTCGGCAAGACGACCCTGGCGATGATCATCGCCGCCGAGCTCGAGGGGGCGCTGCGGCTGACGTCCGGGCCCGCTGTCCAGCACCCCGGCGACCTCGCCGCCATCCTGTCCTCCCTGCAGGAGCACGACGTCCTGTTCATCGACGAGATCCACCGGCTCGCCCGGCCGGTGGAGGAGATGCTCTACCTCGCGATGGAGGACTTCCGGGTCGACGTCATCGTCGGGAAGGGCCCCGGGGCGACCTCCATCCCGCTTACCCTGCCGCGGTTCACCGTCGTCGGAGCCACCACCCGGGCCGGCCTGCTCCCCGCTCCGCTGCGCGACCGGTTCGGCTTCACCGGCCACCTGGAGTTCTACTCACCGGCGGAGCTCGAGCAGGTGCTCTTCCGCAGCGCACGGCTGCTCGGTGCGGAGCTCGAGCCTCGCGCCGCCACCGAGCTGGCCGGCCGGTCCCGCGGGACCCCGCGGATCGCCAACCGTCTGCTGCGCCGGGTCCAGGACTGGGCGCAGGTCCGCGGCAGCGGCACGCTCGACCTCGCCGCAGCGCACGCCGCGCTCGAGCTGTTCGAGGTGGACCGGCTCGGCCTCGACCGGCTCGACCGCGCCGTGCTCCGCGCCCTGTGCGAACGCTTCGGCGGGGGACCGGTCGGGCTCTCCACGCTCGCCGTCGCCGTCGGGGAGGAGCCGGAGACCGTCGAGACGGTCGCCGAGCCCTTCCTCGTCCGCGAGGGGCTGGTCTCACGGACCCCCCGCGGCCGGGTCGCCACGGCCGCGGCCTACGCCCACCTCGGCCTGCGCCGCCCCGACGACGGCGCCCTGTGGGGCTGACACACCGTCGCGGTGGTTTCCGCCGGTCGCGCCGTCGCCTAGACTCGTCCAGTATTTTGCCGTCGATGAGTGCTGCCCTGACGCGGGCTCATCGCCACCAAGGGAGACTCCGTGGACCCGACGTTCCTCATCCTGATCGCCGTCTTCGCCCTCATGATGTGGATGATGTCGCGGGGCGCGAAGAAGCAGCGACAGGCCGCGCAGGAGCTGCGCAGCAGCCTCGAGGTGGGGCAGCAGGTGATGACCGCCTCCGGGTTCTACGGCACCATCGTCGACATCGACGGTGACGTCATCACCCTCGAGTCCTCCCCGGGTGTCGAGACGCTGTGGAAGCGGGAGGCGATCGCCTCCGTCACCGAGCCGCCCTTCGCCGTCGACACCGACGATGACGAGACCGAGGCCGAGGAGGGGGCCGAGGACGACGTCACCGGCCTGTCCGTGCCCGACGACGCCTCCTCGCTGACCGAGGAGCCCGCCGAGCCGACCTCCGAGGAGCCGGTCGACCGACCCGGCGACGAGAACGACGACCGCCGCGCCTGAGCGCGGCACAGCAGAAAGTAGAACGCGTTGGCGTCCACCGCCCCACGTCCGCTGCGCAGGATCGTCACCCTCGTCGTCCTCGTCGCGGCCATGCTCGGTGCCGTTGCGATCGGCCAGCAGCTGCACGACGACAGCGACGGCGACTCCGGCCCGTCCTTCGCCCCCGGGCTCGCCCTCGACCTCGAGGGCGGCGTCCAGCTCATCCTCACCCCGCGGCTCAACCCCGAGGCCGAGGAGGGCGACGAGATCACCACCGAGGACATCGAGCAGGCGATCGAGATCATCCGCCAGCGGGTGGACGCCTCCGGTGTCGCCGAGGCCGAGATCACCCGGCAAGGAGCGGCGAACATCGTCGTCGGCCTGCCCGGCAACCCCGACGAGGCCACCCTCGACCTCGTCCGGCAGTCGGCCGAGCTGCGGTTCCGCCCCGTGCTCACCGTGACGGACCCGACCCCCATCGACCCGGACCAGGAGGGGCTGCCCACCGCCGAGCCCGCCGACGAGGAGGCCGAGGAGGGGGCGCCCACCGACGAGGCATCCACCCCGGCTCTCGAGGCGCCCACGGCGCCGTCGGCGGACCGCGAGGCGGTCGAGGCCGCCGCCTTCGCCGTGGCCGACGAGAACGGCGACGGCGAGCTGTCGGCCACCCCCGCAAGCGAGCCGACGAGCAACAGCGACCCCGCCTGGATCACCGAGCAGGTCGTCTACGACATGTACACGCTCGACTGCACCGACCCGGCGAACCTCGTCGGCGGTGCCGAGGACGACCCCGGGCAGCCGCTCGTCTCGTGCGCGCAGGACGGCTTCGCCAAGTACGTCCTCGGCCCGGTGGACGTCGAGGGCACCCAGGTGGACTCCGCCAACTCCGGCCTCGAGGTCACCCAGGCCGGTGTCACGACGAACAACTGGGTCGTCAACATCGAGTTCACCCGTGAAGGCACGGAGCGTTTCGCGCAGACCTCCCAGCGGCTCGTCGCCCAGCAGCCGCCGCAGAACCAGTTCGGCATCGTCCTCGACGGGCTGGTCATCTCGGCGCCGCGGATGAACGACCCGATCCTCGACGGGAAGGCGCAGATCTCCGGCAGCTTCACCCGGGAGAGTGCCAACACGCTGGCGAACCAGCTGAACTTCGGCTCCCTGCCCCTCAACTTCGAGGTGCAGAGCGAGGAGCAGATCTCCGCCACACTCGGCTCGGAGCACCTGCGCATCGGTCTCATCGCCGGGGTCATCGGCCTCGTCCTCGTCGCGCTGTACATGCTGTGGCAGTACCGCGGCCTGGCGCTCATCGCGATCGGCAGCCTCCTCACCGCCGCGCTCACGACCTACGGCGCCATCCTCCTGCTGTCGTGGCTGCAGGGCTACCGGCTCTCGCTCGCCGGAGTCGCGGGTCTCATCGTCGCAGTCGGCATCACCGCGGACTCCTTCATCCTCTACTTCGAGCGGATCCGTGACGAGATCCGGGAGGGCCGCACCCTCGAGGGTGCGGTGGAACGGGGCTGGAGCCGCGCCAAGCGGACCATCATCATCTCCGACGTCGTCACGCTGCTCGCCGCGGTCATCCTCTACTTCCTCGCGGTCGGTGGCGTGCGCGGCTTCGCCTTCACGCTCGGTCTCACCACGGTCATCGACCTCGTCATCGTCGTCCTGTTCACCCACCCGATGATGCAGCTGCTCATCCGCACCCGGTTCTTCGGCGAGGGCCATCGCCTCTCTGGGCTCAACGCCGAGACCATCGGCGCCCGGCAGCCGGCCTACCGGGGCCGGGGTCGGGTGGAGCGCGAGCCCCGTCCCGCGCCACGGTCCCGGGAGAAGCGCCCGACCGAGCCCGCGGGGCAGCGGCTCACCATCGCCGAACGACGGGCCGCCGAGCGGCGCGCCGAGCAGGAGGCCGCTGCAGCCACCACCACCGAGGAGGACGGCCGATGATGAGCCTCGCGCAGCTGGGCAACCAGCTCCACACCGGTGAGCGTTCCATCCCCTTCGTCCAGCGGCGTCGCACCTGGCTCACGGCTTCGCTCGTGCTCGTCGTCCTGTCCGTGCTGCTCGTCGCGTTCAAGGGCATCAACGCGGGTATCGAGTTCCGGGGCGGCTCGCAGTTCACCATCACGGGCACCGCGACCCTGGAGGAACAGCTCGCCCACGACGTCGTCGCCGAGCTCGGGGACGGTGAGGTTGCCCGCGTGACGACGGTGGGCGCCTCCGCGGTCCGGGTGCAGACCCAGCAGCTCACCAGCGAGGAGACCGAGGAGGTCCGCCAGGGCCTGGCTGAGGCCTACGACGTCCCGCCCACGGAGGTGACCTCGACCTTCATCGGACCGACGTGGGGCCAGGACATCACCCGGCAGGCGCTCCAGGGTCTCGCCGTCTTCATCGTCATCGTCTCCGTCGTCCTGTCGGTGTACTTCCGCAGCTGGCAGATGGCCTCGGCGGCGCTCATCGCGCTGCTCCACGACATCGTCCTCACGGTGGGCGTCTACGCCCTCGTCGGCTGGGAGGTGACGCCGGCGACCGTCATCGGGCTGCTCACCATCCTCGGCTACTCGCTGTACGACACCGTCGTCGTCTTCGACAAGGTGCGGGAGAACACCGAGGACCTCACCGAGCAGCACGAGCGCACCTACGCCGAGCTGTCCAACCTTGCCGTCAACCAGACGCTCGTCCGCTCGATCAACACCTCGCTCACCTCGCTCCTGCCGGTCGGCTCGATCCTCTTCGTCGGTGCCCTCCTCCTGGGGGCGGGGACGCTGCGCGACATCGCCCTGGCCCTGTTCGTCGGGATGTTTGTCTCGACGATCTCCTCGATCTTCGTCGCCACCCCCCTCCAGGTGGTGCTCCACGAGCGGGGCGAGCAGGTGCGCCTGCACACGGCCGAGGTGCTCGAGCGGCGGCGCCGGACCACCGGGACGGCGGAGACGCCGGTGGCGGTGCCGAGTGAGGAGACCTCAGTCGTCGCCGGCCACCACCGTGGCCAGGCGGCTCAGCCGAAGCGCCGGAAGGGGCGACGTTGACCGACTTCCCTGCAGAGCTCATCGAGCTGCTCGACTCCCACGTCCGGGTGGTCCCGGACTTCCCGGAGCCGGGTGTGCTGTTCCGCGACATCACCCCGCTGCTCGCCGACGGCCCGGCCTTCGCGGCGCTCGTCGACGCCCTGGCCGAGCGCTACCGCGGCGAGGTGGACGCCGTCGCGGGCCTCGAGTCGCGCGGGTTCATCCTCGCCGCGCCGCTCGCCCATGCCCTGCGCGTCGGGATGATCACCGTGCGTAAGGCGGGGCGCCTGCCCGGGCACGTCACCGGCGTCGACTACACCCTCGAGTACGGCACGGCACGGCTCGAGGTCCGCCCGGAGACGGTGACCGAGGGGCACCGGGTGCTCGTCATCGACGACGTCCTCGCCACCGGCGGCACCGCCCGCGCCGCGGTCGAGCTCATCGAGGGCGCCGGTGCCCGGATCGCGGGCCTCACGATGCTCCTCGAGCTCGACGACCTGCGCGGCCGGGAGAAGCTCACCGGGTACCGGGTGGAGAGCATCCTGCACTACTGAGTGGCCCCGGCCGGAGGGCCCACCGCACGGTCACCCCGCCGTCGTCCTAGAATGGAACGATGTCGGAGGACACGGTCACCGGAGCGAGCACCGACGCGCGGACGCCGCGCGTGCGGTCGCGCTTCGGCCTGCGCGGTTCCCGGGGCGCCGTCTCCCCGGCGATCGAGCCCGTGCTCCACGCCCTGCGGTCCAACCACCCGCGGGCCGACACCACGCTGATCGAGCGGGCGTTCACCGTCGCGGAGCGGGCCCACCGCGGGCAGCTGCGCAAGAGCGGCGACCCGTACATCACCCACCCGGTCGCGGTGACGACGATCCTCGCCGAGCTCGGCATGACGGTGCCGACCCTCGCCGCGGCGCTGCTCCACGACACCGTCGAGGACACCGACTACTCCCTCGAGCAGCTGCGCGCCGAGTTCGGGGAGGAGATCGCGCTCCTCGTCGACGGCGTGACCAAGCTCGACAAGGTGTCCTACGGCGAGGCCGCCGAGGCGGAGACCGTCCGTAAGATGGTCGTCGCGATGGCCCGGGACATCCGGGTCCTGGTCATCAAGCTCGCCGACCGGCTGCACAACGCACGCACGTGGAAGTACGTCTCCCAGTCGTCCGCGCAGCGCAAGGCCCGCGAGACGCTGGAGATCTACGCCCCGCTGGCGCACCGCCTGGGGATGAACACGATCAAGTGGGAGCTGGAGGACCTCTCCTTCGCCACCCTCTACCCCAAGGTGTATGACGAGATCGTCCACCTCGTCGCCGAGCGGGCACCGGCCCGCGACGAGTACCTCTCCACGGTGCGCACCCAGATCGAGGCGGACCTGCGCGCGAACAAGATCAGGGCGACCGTCACCGGGCGACCCAAGCACTACTACTCGATCTACCAGAAGATGATCGTCCGCGGCCGGGACTTCGACGACATCTTCGACCTCGTCGGCGTGCGGATCCTCGTCGACTCCGTCAAGGACTGCTACGCCGTCCTCGGGACGATGCACGCGCGGTGGAACCCCCTGCCCGGGCGGTTCAAGGACTACATCGCGATGCCGAAGTTCAACCTCTACCAGTCGCTGCACACGACGGTGGTGGGCCCGGGCGGCAAGCCCGTGGAGATCCAGATCCGCACCCACGACATGCACCGCCGCGCCGAGTACGGTGTCGCGGCGCACTGGAAGTACAAGGAGGCTGCCAAGGGCCGGTCCGGCGACCAGGCCCCGGCGGGCGTCGAGGAGATGGGCTGGCTGCGCCAGCTCGTCGACTGGCAGCGGGAGACCACCGACCCGGGCGAGTTCCTCGACTCGCTGCGCTTCGAGATCTCCGGCTCCCAGGTGTACGTCTTCACCCCGAAGGGCGACGTCATCGCCCTGGCGCCGGGTGCGACCCCGGTCGACTTCGCCTACGCGGTCCACACCGAGGTCGGGCACCGCACGGTGGGGGCCCGGGTCAACGGCCGGCTGGTCTCGCTGGAGTCCAGGCTGGAGAACGGCGACACCGTCGAGATCTTCACCTCGAAGTCGGAGACGGCCGGCCCGAGCCGGGACTGGCTGAACTTCGTCACCACGCCGCGCGCGCGGAACAAGATCCGCGCCTGGTTCACCAAGGAGCGGCGCGAGGAGGCGATCGAGGCCGGCAAGGGCCACATCGCCCGGGCGATGCGCAAGCAGAACCTGCCGATCCAGCGGCTCATGTCCCACGACTCGCTCAGCGCCGTCGCCCACGAGATGAACTACGCCGACGTCTCGGCCCTGTACGCGGCGGTGGGGGAGAGCCAGGTCTCCGCGACCAACGTCGTCCAGAAGCTCGTCCAGTCGATGGGCGGGGAGTCCGGTGCCGAGGAGGACCTCGCCGAGGCCACCATGCCCGGGGAGGCCAAGCCCCGCGTCCGGGCGGGCGACCCGGGCATCGTCGTCAAGGGCATGGAGGCGGGCGACCTGTGGGTCAAGCTCGCCCGCTGCTGCACCCCCGTGCCGGGCGACCCCGTCGTCGGGTTCATCACCCGCGGCTCCGGTGTCTCGGTCCACCGTGCCGACTGCGGCAACCTCGAGAGCCTGCGCAGCCAGCCCGAGCGGATGGTCGACGTCGAGTGGTCGCTCCACGGGCAGAGCTCCTTCCTCGTCCAGATCCAGGTCGAGGCGCTGGACCGGGCGGGGCTGCTGTCCGACGTCACTCGGGTGCTGTCGGACAACCACGTCAACATCCTCTCGGCGTCGGTGCAGACGAGCCGGGACCGGGTGGCGGTGTCGAAGTTCGTCTTCGAGATGGCCGAGCCCTCCCACCTCGGGCATGTGCTGGCCGCCGTGCGCCGGATCGACGGCGTCTTCGACGTCTACCGGCTCACCGGGTCGCGCTCCAACCGCCGCGGGGCGTAAGCCCGGCGGTGCGGTGCGCCGTGCTCCACAGGGAACGCCGGTAGCCCGGCTGATCCACACCGGCGGGACGCCCCCCTGCCGCAACCTGCGCACCGCGGCACCCTCGCGGTATGACGGGCGCCCTCTCCTGGCTCGAACCGCCGCAGCCCGCCCCCCTGCTCGCTGCGGGGGCCTACGACGCCGACCTCGCCGGTCTGCGCTACGACGGCCTGCTCGGGCGGGTGCCCGGCGGCCGCCACGCGCCCGCTGACGTCCTCGCCGGCCCGGAGGGGCGGGCCGCCCACCTGCGGGTCGACCTACCTCCGGCGGCCGCAGTGGCGCGTGCGGCGGCCGCGTGGGTGCACACCGGACGGCTGTGCCCCGAGCGCACCGACGTCGTCGTCGCCCCGCACCGACGTGTCCACGCGGGCGTGCCGGTGCACCGGCAGGTGCTGCCCGCGGCCGACGTCGTCCTCATCGGGGGCGTCCCGACGACGACGCCGCTCCGCACCGCCGTCGACCTCCTGTGCTTCGCGGACGAGGCGGCGGCCGTCGCGAGCACCCGGTCCCTGCTGCTCGACGGGCTGACCACGGCACTGGTGGAGCAGGCACTGCGCCGGCCTGCACGCCGGCTCCCGGTGCGGCGGGCGCTGCGCC
>DAHVRG010000270.1 GCA_027322565.1 Georgenia sp. | reverse complement strand
GTCGGCCGACCGGACCGTCCGCCCGGCGCACACCGCCCCCGACCGGGCGATCCCCTCGGCCACGACGTCCGCGAGGTCGGCAGCGACGAGCAGGCCGCGCAGCCGCCGCCGCACCCCGGACGGTGCCGGGACGACGACGATGTCGCCCTCTCCGGCGAGCACGAGGTCCGGGTCGTGCGCCCACACCCGGGCGGCGGCCCCGGCGCGCTCCAGCAGCACCCGCGCGACGTCGGCCCGGCCGGCGCGCTTCCATGCCAGGACCAGGCGCCGGACAGGCCCGGTGTAGTCGGCGAGCGACCACACCGGCAGGAGTGGTCCGGCGTCGTTCGTGAGGCTGAGCATGGGGGCGTCGGCGTCGCTGCGCACCGGTGTCCCGGACACGAGCGCGCGGCACTCGCCGCACACCGCGACGTCCCACGCCCCGCAGCCGGCGCAGTCGACCGGCAGCACGAGCGCCAGCGCGTCGGCGAGCGCCGCGCCGGCACGGGCAACGACGGCGGGACGCATGCCGCATCGTCCCGCCACCACCACGGCAGCCCGGCGCGCGCCGCCCCGGGAGCGGGTGCGCCCCACCCCGCGCAGTCCTGTGGAGCAGTCCCCCTGCTCAGCCGGGGTAGGCCGGGTCGTACACGTCGGTCGCGGCGAGGTTCCACCCCAGGCCATTGCGCTCGTAGAGCTCGCCGTCCGCCGTGCCGATGACGAGCGTGCGGTCCCCGGTCGCGGCGGTGATCCGGGTCGCACCGGCGACCGGTGGCAGGTCGGTGGCCGGGCCACCGATCGGGACGATGTGGACGGCCGGTGCCTCCTCACCGGCCGGGGCGCCGAGCACGGCGACGGTCTGGTCGTCGACCCAGGTCACCGCCTGCGCGGAGGGGATCGACTCGCCGATCCGGACCGGTTCGCCGAGCGTCAGCGGGCGCGCATCGACGTCGCGCAGCACGGCTGCGACGTCCACCTGGGAGACCCCGTCGGTCTGCGAGACGACGACGGCGCGCGCCCCGTCCCGGGAGATCCGCAGGGAGAGCACCTCCGCACCGTCGAGCCACCGGGCCCCCACCCGCGCGGTGGTGCCGTTCGCCAGGGCCGCCTGCACGGTGCCGTCGCTGGCCCGGGGTGTCGTCCAGATCCATCCGTGCCGGTCGACCGACGGCGCCACGAGCTGCTCACCGGTGAGCAGCAGGCTCCCGACGTCCTGCTCGGTGGGCAGGGTGACGAGGCGGTCGGTGCCGTCGAGGGCCACCGGCCGCCCCGGGAGGTCCTCGTACGGCAGCGCCGGCATCCGCGGCTCGGCGGCGATCCCCGCCCCGGAGAGCGGGACGAGCCCCGATCCGGTGAACCGCTGCGGCACGCCCTCGGCGATGACCACCGGGCTGCCCGTGACGTAGGGGTTGCGCAGGAGGTCGTGCACCTCGTCGATGACGAGCGGGGCGCCGCCGACGACCACCTCCACGGACTGCACGCTCGGCACCGAGCGCAGCGACTCCTCGATCTGGGCGACCATGAGCGCCTGCTGGGCCGGGTCCGCCGCCAGCGGCTCCGCCGAGAGCTCCACCCGGGCGACGCCGTCGGTCACGGTCACGGTGTCCTCGACGAGCTGGGTGCCGGTCGGCAGCGCCGTCGTCACGCCACCCACGAGCCACGACGACGGTCCCTCGAGGAGGTGTCGCACGATGAGCGACGGGGCGCTGCGGCTGGGGTACCAGCGCGTCTCGGGCACCAGCGCCTCCCCGTCAGGGGTGAGGAAGTAGAGCCGGTAGCTGTCGTACTGCGCCTCGAAGGCCACCGGCGAGATGAGGATGCCGTCCTCGAGGTCGACGATCCGCCACTGGCCGTCGGCGGTCCGGGCGAGGGTGAAGTCGAGCTCGACCTGGGTGTCGGGGGCGGCCTCGGTATAGCGCCCCTGGGCGTCGATGCTGCCGTCGGCCGTGGCGGTGGCCCGGACGGCGCCCTCCTCGCTCTGCGAGTAGATGATGTCCCGGTTCGTGTACACCCGGACGTGGGCGCGCGGGTTCCAGGTCTGCGCCACCGGTCCGGCGAGGTACTCCCGCGCGACGGCGAACTCGTCCCCGCCACCGGCGGCGACGGCACGCAGGAAGCCCTGGACGATCTGGTGCGCCGTCGCGCCCGGCGTCGGACCGTAGGCGATGAGCGCCACCGAGCTGCCCTCGGGAGGCCGCGGGTCCGCGGCCGTCACCGGTCCGGAGTCGGGGATCGACACGCAGCCGGCCAGCGCGAGCACCGCGACGACGGCGGCGAGGAGCCGAGCGTGCAGCCTGCGACGCCGGGCGGAGCCGGCACTGAGCCGAGGCACCCTCATCGACCTCCCGCGCTCTCGAGGTCCGCCCGGGGGGCGACGTCGCCGCCGTCCTCTGCCGGCTCCGCCGCCGGCCCACGGGCGGGCAGGGGCAGCGGCGAGGAGGAGATGACCATCCCGGCGCTCCGGGGCAGCGTGAGCCGGAACGCGGCGCCCTCACCGGGGCTGCCCCAGGCGTCGAGCGTGCCGGCGTGCAGCCGCGCGTCCTCCAGCGAGATCGACAGGCCCAGCCCGGTGCCGCCGGACGTGCGTGCCCGTGCCGGGTCCCCGCGCCAGAACCGGTCGAAGACGCGCCCGGCCTCCTCCGGCGTCATCCCGGCCCCGTGGTCGCGCACGACGACGGCGACCGCGCTCTCGTTGACGCCGACGGTGATCTCGATGGGCCGGCCCTCCCCGTGCTCGATCGCGTTGACGATGAGGTTGCGCACGATGCGCTCGACGCGGCGGGGGTCGATGTCGGCGTCGCACGGGCGGCCCGGCCCGGTGACGGAGATGTGCGAGCCGGTCCGTTCGGCGAGCGGGGCGGCGAGCTCGACCGCGTGGGCGACGATGTCCTGCAGGTCGCGCCGCTCGACGTCGAGGGCGGCCGCTCCCGCATCGAAGCGGCTGATCTCCAGGAGGTCGGCGAGCATCTGCTCGAACCGGTCGATCTGCGTCTGGAGCAGCTCGGCGGAACGCCGGACCGCGGGCGCGAAGCTGTCCCGGTTCGCGTGGAGCACCTCACTGGCCATGCGGATGGTGGTGAGCGGGGTGCGCAGCTCGTGGGAGACGTCCGAGACGAAGCGCTGCTGCAGGTGGGATAGCTCGGCCATGCGCTCGATCTGGTCCTGGAGGCTCTCGGCCATCTCGTTGAAGCTGCGCCCGAGGGTGGCCAGCTCGTCGGTGCCGTGGACGTCGAGCCGCTCGTCGAGCATCCCGTCGGCGAGCCGCTCGGCGGTGCGCGCCACCTCGCGCACCGGCCGCAGCACCCGCTGGGCGAAGAACCACGTCATGCCGCCGAGGAAGATGAGGAGGGTGACGGCCCCGGCCCCGAG
>DAHVRG010000265.1 GCA_027322565.1 Georgenia sp. | reverse complement strand
CTGGGCGTTGGTCACATGGAACTCATTCCCACGCCGCACCGCGATGGTGTCACGCCCATCCCCGTCCCAGTCACCGATGAGCACCTCATCGGCCATCCGGCCGTACATGAAGGACACATCCGTCCCCGCCCGCCAGCTGTTCGACAGGTGGAACTCCCCCGTCCGCTCCCCCGGCCCCGGCCCCGGCTCCGGCTCCGGCCCCGGCTCGGTGGAGAAGGTGTGCGACCACTGCGTGGCCGCCCCCTCGGCGATGACGTGACCCTCCAGCGCCCGCGCCGTCACCGTCACCGTGCCCTCACCCGGGTAGGTACCCGCCGCCACGACCCCACCGTCCACGACGTACTCCACACCCTCCACCAAGGGCACCTCGTACACGTCATCCGCCGTCCCCGGCTCGTCGGTGAACACCACCGGCTCCGGCGTCACCTCCACGAGGCCGGCCGGCGGGGTCGCCAGGGCGGCGACCTCGTCGGCACTGAGCACGCGGTCGAAGAGGTGGACCTCGTCCACCGCTCCGTCGAGGAAGTCGACCTCGCTGCCCTCCCACTGACCGCGGCCGATGGCGAAGGTGCCGTCCGTCAGCGTCGAGGCCTTGGACTCCTGGACCGCCGCCAGCTCGCCGTCGACGTACAGCCGCAGCTCACCGGCCTCAGCGTCGCGCACCCCGACGAGGTGGCGCCATTCGCCGGTGCGGGGCACCTCCTCGGCGACGGCGCGGTCGGCCTCGAAGCTGAAGGCGAACCCGCGCACGGGGGCTCCGTACTGGAGGAAGAAGGCGCTCTTCCCGCGCACCCCGTCCATGCTCGCGACCGTCGCGTAGCCGCCCGTGGGCAGGCTGTCGAGACGCACCCACGCGGACACGGAGAAGTTGCCCGTGGTGTCGAGCTCGGGCACCTGGGCGGTCGCCGACCGACCCTTGCCGTCCAGCGCGATCGCCGAGCCGTCGATCCCGATCTCCTCCCAGGTGAGCCCGTCACCGAGGGTGATGTCGTGCCCGTTGCCGGTGGCGTCCTCGCCGGTGCTCCCGGCGCCCTCGTTCAGCGGCCAGTGGGCCAGCGGCCCCTCGGACGGCTCGGGGAGGGTGCGGGGCAGGGACCCGACCTCGATGAGCTTGTGGTTGATGGCCCGGACGGCGTCGCGGTCCATCTTCGAGACCTTGCGGTCGTAGGTCCAGAAGCCGTTGACCTCCCCCTCGAGGTCGGTCAGCTGGGTGTACACCGACCCGGAGAGGAAGTCCTGCGCCGGTGCGATGAGCTCGGCGGTGTTGCGGACGTAGGCGGCGGTGAGCTCCTCCGAGGTGTCGACCTCGCCGTAAGGGTTCACGGAGCCGCCCGGCCAGACGTGGCCCGGGACGGACAGGGAGAACCCGCCGTGCTCGCCGTCGATCGCGGCGCGGGTCGCGTCGGGCCGCGGCAGGGCCGGCCCGGTGTAGGCGTGGTGGTCGATGATGTCGCCCTGACCGGAGTCACCGAGCGAGGCGCAGCAGTTCATCCCGCTGTGCGCGTTCATGAGGCGCGACGGGTCGAGCTGCTTGATCTCGTTCGCGATCTCCCCGGTGGTCTGCAGGTCCCACTCGCCCCAGCCCTCGTTGAACGGGACCCACCCGATGATCGAGGTGAAGGAGCCGAACTGGTCGACCATGGTGCGCAGCTCGCTGCGGAACTGCTCGCGCGCAGCGTCGTCACGGTTGTCACCGTTGGGCATGTCCTGCCAGACCATCATGCCGATCCGGTCCGCGTGGTAGTACCAGCGCTGCGGCTCGACCTTGATGTGCTTGCGGATCGTGTTGAACCCGAGGTCCTTGGTCTCCTGGATGTCCCAGGCGAGGGCCTCGTCGGTGGGTGCGGTGTAGACGCCGTCGGGCCAGTAGCCCTGGTCGAGGGTGGAGTTGAGGAAGGTCTGCTCCCCGTTCAGCAGGATGCGCTGCTGCCCGTCGACCTCGGCGATCTCGATGGACCGCATACCGCTGTAGCCCTCGACGACGTCGGTCGCCCCGCCGTCGGTGAGGGTGGCGGTGAGGTCGTAGAGGTACGGGTCGTCCGGCGACCACAGGTGCGGGTCAGGGATCTCCAGTGCCAGGTCCGTGTCCGGTGCGCCGCTGACACGGCCGACCTCTGCGCCCTCGGCGTCGTAGGCGACGACCTCGACGGTCGCGGACTCGGACGCGCCGGCGGTGTTCACGTTGACGACGAGGGCCTCCTCGTCGAGGTCCGGGGTGAGGTCGAGCTGGGTGATGTGGGCGGCCGGCACGGGCTCCATCCACACCGTCTGCCAGATGCCCGAGGCCTGGGTGTAGAAGATGCCGGCGGGGGTGTTGGACTGCTTCCCGCGGGGCTGGTCACCGGTGGTGTCCGTGACGCGGACGACGAGCTCGTTCTCCCCCTCGACGAGCTGGTCGGTGATGTCGACGGAGAAGGCGTCGAAGCCGCCCACGTGGTGGGTGACCTCGGTGCCGTTGACGTAGACGGTGGCCTCGTGGTCCACGGCGCCGAAGTTCAGCTGCAGCCGCTCGTCCCCACCGACGTCCCAGCCCTCCGGTACCTCGAAGGTGCGGTAGTAGGCGAAGTGGTGCGCCCGGAGCTCGACCTCGGAGAGGATCGACTCGATCGGGAACGGGACGACGATCTCCCGGGAGAAGTCCTCCGCCTCGAGCGGCGTCTGGCTGTCGGCCTCGAGCAGCTCGAGCTGCCAGCGCCCGTTGAGGTTGACCCAGTCGTCCCGGACCAGGCCGGGCCGGGGGTACTCGGGCAGCGGGTTGTCCGGGTCGACGTCCGCGGCCCAGGGCGTGACCATGACGTAGGTGGAGAGGTTCTCCACCGGGACGTCGAACGCGGGAGCGGGCTCGCCGGCGACGGTCAGGCCGCCCTCGCCGTCGTAGAGGGCACGGACCCCGGCCTGCTGGGTCACCGGGCCCTCGGGCGTGAGGACCAGCGCCTCCCCGGAGGAGTCCACCTCCGCCGCGGCGAGCGGCAGCTCACCGCCGTCGATGGTCAGCGTGAGGTGGTCGACGACGTCGCCCGGCTCGACCTCACCGGCCAGCTCCAGCAGGACCGTCTCGCCGGACTCGTCGACCGTGCCGCGGACCGGGTAGACCTCGAAGTCGCTCGGCGGGGTGAAGGCGCGCAGCGGGACGATGCTCTTCTCGATCCCCGGGCCGGCCCAGCGGACGAAGAGGTTGGCGCCCCCGTGCGCCTGGAACTGCTCGAGCTTGAAGTCGTAGCGCTCCCCCTCCTCGAGTGTCACCGTCTGGGAGGTCTGCTCGACGTCCCACTCGTTGACCCACCAGTCGATGATGAGCTCGCCGTCCACCCACAGGCGGAAGCCGTTGTCTCCCGTGACGTAGAAGGTGTAGTCACCCGTGGCCGGCGCCTCGATCTGACCGGTCCAGCGGGCACCGGTGTACTCCCCCTGCCCGGTGCGCTGCTCGTACACCGGGACGAGGTTGTTGTAGCTCAGCTCGCCGTCGAGGACCGTGCTCGTGAGGTCGGTGAGCGCGAAGTCCGGTCCGGTGACGTCGACGAAGTAGTCGCCGCGGAGCCCGTTCACCTCCTCGACCGCAGCGTGGGCGGCTGTGGTCGCCCCGAGTAACGAGGCGGTCAGGGCCCCGATCGTGAGAACTGCGCGCGCCCGGAGGGTGCTACCCCGGCCGCGACGTTGTGGCTGAGTCACAGTTGACCTTTCCCTAGTGGTGGGTACTTCGGTGGTGATCGGCGTCAGCCGATCGCCTTCCGCGGGCGGGCCTGCACCCGCGAGAGGTAGAGCTGTGCCGTCGCGACGACGATGAGGACGGCACCGTTGACGACGGCCTGCCAGTTGGAGTCGGTCAGGCCGAGCCGGTTGATGAGGTTGGCGATGATCTGGAGCAGCAGCATCCCCACGAGCGAGCCGAGCACCGACCCCGATCCCACATGAGGGCGGTGCCGCCGAGCACGACGGCGGAGATCGCGGTGAGCTCGAGGCCGACCCCGAGCGTCGTCACGCCCGAGGCGGTGTAGGAGGCCGTCAGCGCCCCGGCGAGGCCCGCGAGCATGCCGCTCGTGGTGTACGCGACCATCTTCGCGCGGGCGACGCGCAGCCCCATGAGGTCGGCGGCGACCGGCTGACCACCGATCGCGAGGAGGGTCGACCCGTAGGAGGTGCGGTACTGGACGAGCATGCCGACGGCGAAGAGCACGATCGCGAGCCAGACCGTGTAGCCCAGGCCGAGGAAGGAGCCGCGAGCCAGGGTGAGGAACCAGCTGCCCTCCGGCACCTTGAAGGTCGTGGCGCCCTCGTCCGTCAGCACGAGGAGCAGCCCGCGGGCGAAGAGCAGCCCGGCCAGGGTGACGATGAAGGCGGGGACCGCGGTCCGCGCCACGATGGTGCCCTGGACCAGCCCGAACAGTCCGCACACCGCGAGGGGCAGCGCGAGCCCGAGGAGGGGGCTGACCCCCGCACCCCACGCCCCGAGCACTCCTCCGAGCGCGAACACCGAGCCCACGGACAGGTCGATGCCGCCGGTGAAGATGACGAACGTCATCCCGAGCGCGAGGAGGGAGTAGAAGGAGGCCTGCTGGGCGATCTGGCTGAGGTTGGCGGCGGTCCCGAACGAGTCGAACGTCAGGCTCATGACGAGGCCGAGGCCGATGAGCACGAGCAGGGCACCGTTGCGCTGGGCGAAACGGGCCGTGCGTTCGCGGCGGCTGACGCCGGCGGCGCGGACCGCGACGGTCTCGGCCGTCACCGCCCCGAGATCGGTCGTCGTCTTCACGAGGGCTTCCTCCCGAGCTGGACGTAGACCGCGGCGACGATGACCACTGCCTGGGTCATCTGGGCGATCGAGTCCGCGATGTTGTGCGCGACCAGGGTCGAGGTGATGAGCTGCATGAGGAGCGCGCCGGCGAGGGTGCCGAGCACCCGGATCCGTCCGCCGGTGAGCGGCGTACCCCCGATGACGACCGCGGCGATGGCGTTGAGCTCCATGAGCAGCCCGAGCATGCGCGGGTCGGACGCCTGCGACCGCGCGGCCACGAGGACCCCGGCGATCGCGGCGAGGACGCCGGCGGTGACGTACGTGGCGACGAGGATGCGGTCGACCGGGAGGCCGGCGAGGGTCGCGGCCCTGCGGTTGCCGCCGATGGCCTGCATCGCGCGGCCGAAGGTCGTCCGGCGGACGAGGAAGGCGACGACACCCAGCATGAGGGCGGCGACGACCACGGTGTAGGGGATGCCGGCGACCGAGCCGAGGCCGAGCGTGCGCAGGCCCGGGTCGTTGAGGTTCTTGATCTGGCCGCCGATGACGTTGGCCAGACCGCGTCCTCCCACGAGGATCGCCAGTGTGGCGACGATCGGTTGCAGCCCTACCCGCGCGACGAGGATACCGACGAGGAAGCCGGAGGCCGCACCGCAGAGCATGCCGACCGCGATGCCCGCGATCGTGCCGTACCCGAGGTAGAGGGGCATGACGGCCGCGGCGAGGGCCATGACCGAGCCGACCGAGAGGTCGATCCCTCCGGTGCCGATGACCATCGCCATGCCGAGGGCGACGATGAGCGTGGGGGCGGTCTGGATGAGCTGGAGCCGCAGGTTGCTCGTCGTGACGAAATGGGGCGTGATGACGATGTTCACGACGACCAGGGCGACCAGCGCGAGGTAGACGCCGTTGCGGCGCACCCAGTCCGCGGTGAGGGGTGAGCGGCGCCGGGAGGTCGTCGCCGGGGCGCCGCCGGACGGCGCGGCGAGAGCAGTCTGGTCGGTCACGAGGCCACCTCGGCGTCGACGGGGGAGCTGCCCGGCGCGACCAGCGCGGCGAGCAAGCGCGAGTGGGTGAGGTCGGAGCCGGCGAGGCGGTCGTTGACCGAGCCCTCGTGCAGGACGACGACCTCGTCGGAGCTCTCCACGAGCTCCTCGGTCTCCGAGGAGATCATGAGGACGGCCAGGCCCTTCGCGGCCAGCTCGTCGATGAGGGAGGCGACCTCCTGCTTCGCCCCGACGTCGATGCCGCGCGTCGGCTCGTCGAGGAGGAACACCTTCGGCTCGGTGCACAGCCAGCGGGCGATGAGCACCTTCTGCTGGTTGCCCCCGGAGAGCTGGGAGACGAGCTGGTGGGGGCTGGAGACCTTGATCCGCAGCCGCCGGATGAACGTGTCGACGAGCTCGTCGACCTTCGCGTCGGAGATGACGCCCCACCGGGAGACGCGGCTGAGCACCGCGAGGACGATGTTGTCGCGGACCGAGAGGTCCGGGATGATGCCCTCCGCCTTGCGGTCCTCCGAGAGGAGCGCGACACCGGCGTCGAGCGCCGCCGAGATCGAGCCCCGCCGCAGCTCGGCGCCCTTGACGGTGATCGACTCGGCCTCGGCGGGCAGGTCCCCGTAGATCGCCTTGACGGTCTCGCTCCGCCCGGAGCCCAGCAGCCCGGCCAGCCCGACGATCCGGCCGGGCCGCACGTCGAGGTCGATGCCGTGGAGCCGCCGGTCGGCCCGCAGGCCGCGGACGGACAGGACCGGAGCCTCGGCCTCGGCGCCGTCACGCGCGGGCGCCGCGTGCTGACGGACGGCGTCGTCGATCTCACGCCCGAGCATGTGGGAGACGAGCGTGCGCCGGTCGAGGTCGGCCATCCGGCCCCGGTGGACCACCTGCCCGTCCCGGAGGATGGTGACGGCGTCGCACAGCTGCCACAGCTCGTCGAGGCGGTGGGAGACGAAGACAATGCCGACCCCGTCGTCGCGCAGCCGGCGAGCGACGGCGAACAGGGTCTCGACCTCGCGCATCTCGAGGGAGGAGGTGGGCTCGTCCATGATGACGGCGCGGGCGTTGATGGTCATCGCCCGGGCGAGGGCGATCATCTGCTGGACCCCGAGGCCGAGCCGGCCGACGTCCTGGGTGACGTCGACGTCGATGCCGAGGTCGGTGGTGATCCGCTGGGCGTCGCGGTTCATCGCCCGGACGTCGATGAGGCCGAACCGGTTCCGCGGCTCCCGGCCGAGGAACACGTTCCGGGCGACCGAGAGCAGGGGGACGAGGCTGACCTCCTGGTAGACGGTGGAGATGCCGACGTCCTGCGCGTCCGACGGGCGGGCGAAGCTCACCGGCTCGCCGCAGTAGCGGATCTCGCCGGTGTCCGGCTGGTGCACGCCGGTGAAGACCTTGATGAGGGTGGACTTGCCGGCGCCGTTCTCGCCGACGAGGGCGTGGATCGAGCCGGGGGCGACGCTGAACGACACGTCGGTCAGCGCCCTGACGCCGGCGAAGTGCTTCGTCACGCCGGTGACCTCGAGAACGGGAGCCGCTGGGGACGAGGCGGCCGGCTGAGGTGATGGAGGCACGGCAGATTCCTTCACGAGGGAGTGGGTGGGCGCGTCCCGGCACCCGGGCAGTGCGGCGCCGGGACGCGCCCAGGGGAGGGCGGGTCAGGCCGCGGCTCAGAAGGCGCGGCCGAGCTGCGCCTCGGCGTTCTCCTGGTTGTACTCGCCGTCCTCGATGATGATGTCCTCGGCGATCGCCTCGCCGTCGTAGAAGCGCTGCAGGGTCTCGAAGACGAGCGGGCCGAAGCGCGGGTTGGACTCGATCACCGCGTTGTAGGTGCCGGCGATGATGGCCTCGACGGCGTTGCGGGTGCCGTCGATGGAGACGATGACGACGTCCTCGCCGGGCACGAGGCCGGCCTCGCTGATCGCCGTCATCGCGCCGAGCCCCTCCTCGTCGTTGAAGGCGTAGATCGCGTCGATCTCCGGGTTGGACTGGAGGAGCTGGGCGGTGACCTCCTGGCCCTCGCTCCGAGAGGCGTTGGCCGTCTGCTCGGCGACGATGTTGATGTCGGGGTACTCGGCGGCCACGCGGTCCTTGAAGCCGTTGGCCCTGCCGTCGGTGACGTTGTTGCCCGACGGGCCGAGGAGGATCGCGACGTTGGCCTCGCCACCGGTGATCTCGGCGAGCGCGTCGGCCGCGCGCTCCCCCTGCTCGACGAAGTCCGAGCCGAGGAAGGTGAGGTAGTCGACGCACGGCTCGTTGGTGACCTTGCGGTCGATCGTCACGACCGGCACACCCTTCTCCCGGGCCGCCTCCAGCGCGGGGTCGAGCCCGTCGGAGTTCACCGGGGCGACGACCAGGATCTCCACCCCCTGGTTGAGGAGGTCCTGGATGTCGTTGATCTGCTTGGGCAGCTCGTTGTTCGCGTTGGTGACGACGAGCTCGGCACCGACCTCGGCCGCGGCGTCCCGGATCGACTGGGTCTCGGCGGCCCGGAAGCTCGCCGAGTCGGGCTCCGACTGGGAGAAGCCGACCTTGGCTCCCTCGAGCTCGACGTGCTCGACGCCGTAGTCGTCGATGGTGCACCCCTCGCCCTCGGCGAGGTCGTTCTCGCGGACCTGCTGCGAGGTGTCGACGGACTCGCTGCTCGCGTCGGTCGACCCTTCGGTCGCGGAGCCGCCTTCGTTCGTGCAGCCCGCCAGCGCGATGCAGGCGGCGGCGAGCAGCGCCGCGCCGCGCAGGGGGATGCGGTTCCCGGTTCGTGTCATGACCAATCTCCTTCGATGGGGGCAGCGTCGTCACCGCCGAGTTCGAACCTTTCCTACCGGATCGCCACAGATTCAGTCAAGTTCGAACATTAAGTTACGGACGCGATCGGAGTCTTCCAGAAAGCCTGTGCGGTCGTGTTCGATCTTGAGCCCTCGCTGTGTCACACTCGACCCATGAACAGCGAACGCACGTCGTCCGCACCCTCTCCGCTACTCGCCGGCCAGCGTCAGCAGGAGATCTTGGCCGCGGTCAACCGGCACGGTGGTGTCCGGGTCGCCGACATGGTCGAGCAGCTCGGGGTGTCCGAGATGACCATCCGTCGGGACATCACGAGCCTGGTCCGCCGCGGCCTGGTGTCCCGGGTGCACGGCGGTGCCGTGGCACCCAGCCGGTCGGCACAGGAGCCGGCCTTCGCCCTCAAGGCGGCCCAGCAGCAGGCGGAGAAGGCACGGATCGGGCGGCTCGCGGCGTCCCGCGTCGCTGCCGGCGACTCGGTCGCCCTCTCGGCCGGGACGACGACCCTCGCGGTCGCACGGGCCCTGACGGCGCTGCCCCACTTCGCCACCCTCACCCTCGTCACGAACTCGCTGCCCGCGGCGGACGTCCTCCACGAGGCGGTCATGAAGGCGCGCGAGGCCGGCCAGCCGGCGCCGACCCTCCTGCTCACCGGTGGCGAGCGGACGCCGTCCGACGCCCTGGTCGGCCCCGCCACGGTGGACTACCTGCGCGGGCTCCGCGTGGACTGGGTGTTCCTCGGCGCCCACGGGTTCGACCCGGCGATCGGGCTGATGACCCCCAACCTCCAGGAGGCCGCGACGAACGCGGCCCTGCTCGCGACCGGACGCAGCGTCGTCGCCGTCCTCGACTCGAGCAAGTGGGGTGTGCGCGGGGTGCGGGCGTTCTGCCGGCTCGAGGACCTCGCCGTCCTCGTCACGGACTCCCCACCCGACGACGAGACCGTCCGGGCGGCGGCCGTCCACGACTTCGAGCTGGAGGTGGCCACGGATGACGACTGAGGCCCACCTGGTCCGCAAGACCCGGACCCAGCTCGCCGACGGGCGGGAGATCATCTACTTCGACGACTCCGAGCCCTACGTCTCCGGCGCCGCGACCCGTCGCCTGGACGACCCCCGGCCACTGGCCGACCGCTTCGCGCCGGTACCCGGGCCCGACGGCGTGGCTCGACCGTTCACCGGGCCGCGGATGCGGTTCGACGTCCTCACCGGTGAGTGGGTGCCGATGGCGACCCACCGGATGAACCGCACGCACCTGCCCCCGGCCGACGCCAACCCGCTCGCCCCGGCCAAGCCGGGGGCCGCGTACAGCGACGGCGACATCCCCGCCGACGACTACGACGTCGTCGTCTTCGAGAACCGCTTCCCCTCGCTGGTCCAGATGCCCGGGGAGGAGGACACGGTCTCGTACGTCGACGGCGAGCGGCTGTGGCCGGTGCGCCCGGCCGCCGGTCGCTGCGAGGTCATCTGCTTCTCCCCCGACCCGGACGCCTCGCTCGCCACCGTCGGGCACCGGCGGATGCGCACCGTCATCGAGGCGTGGGCCGACCGGACGACCGAGCTCGGCGCGATCCCCGGCATCGAGCAGGTCTTCTGCTTCGAGAACCGCGGCCGGGAGATCGGGGTGACCCTCCACCACCCGCACGGGCAGATCTACGGCTACCCCTACCTCACGCCGCGCACCGCGACGATGCTCCGGCGCTCCCGGGAGCACCGCCAGGTCACCGGACGCAACCTACTGCGTGACGTGCTCGAGGCGGAGCTGCGCTCCGGCCGACGCATCGTCATGGAGTCCGAGCACTGGGTGGCCTACGTCCCCGCGGCGGCCCGCTGGCCCGTCGAGGTCCACCTGGCGCCGCGCCGCGACGTGCCCGACCTGCCCGCCCTCACCGCCGCCGAACGCGACGACCTCGCCGACGTCTACCTGCGGCTCCTGCGCGCCGCGGACCAGTTCTTCGTCACAAGCAACGGCGAGGGCGAGGAGCGGGCCCTGCGGCTCCCGTACATCGCCGCCTGGCACCAGGCGCCCGTCCACGAGGGACGCACCGACCTGCGGCTGCACCTCCAGCTCTTCTCCGTCCTCCGTGCCCCCGGCAAGCTCAAGTACCTCGCCGGCTCGGAGTCGGGGATGGGCGCGTGGATCTCCGACACCACCCCGGAGCGCATCGCCGACCGTCTCCGGGAGGTCGTCGAGTGACCACCCTGCTCCCGGCGTGGACGGACGACGAGGGCGCCCGCCGCGCCCGGGACCTCCTCACCCGCACGTTCGGGCCCGGCGAGGCCCGCGTCTGGTCGGCCCCGGGCCGCGTCAACCTCATCGGCGAGCACACCGACTACAACGCCGGCCTGTGCCTGCCGGTCGCGCTGCCGCACCGCACCGTCGTCGCGGTACGCCCCCGCCGTGACCGGACCGTGCGCCTCGTCTCCGCCCAGGAGGACGGGACCCGCATCGTCGACCTCGACGACGTCCGGCCGGGTGCGGTGGCGGGTTGGCCGGCGTACGTCGTCGGAGTCGCGTGGGCGCTCGTCGCCGAGGGGCTGGTCCCCCGCGAGAGAGCCACCGGGTTCGACGTCGCGGTGGACAGCTGTGTGCCGTACGGCGCGGGGCTCTCCTCCTCGGCGGCGCTGGAGTGCGCGGCCGCCATCGCGCTCGACGAGCTCTGGGGTCTGGGCCTGGCCGGGGACGACGCCGGACGCACCCGGCTGGCGGCGGTGTGCGTCCGCGCCGAGAACGAGATCGCCGGTGCGCCGACGGGCGGCATGGACCAGTCCGCGTCGCTGCGGTCACGCAGGGGGCACGCACTGCTCCTCGACTGCCGGGACGGCGCCACCCGCCACGTCCCCTTCGACCTCGCGGCAGCCGGCCTGGAGCTCCTCGTCATCGACACCCGGGCACCGCACGCCCTCGTCGACGGCCAGTACGCCGCCCGGCGGGAGAGCTGTGAGACCGCGGCGCGGGAGCTCGGGGTGGCGAGCCTGCGCGAGGTCACCGACCTCCCCGCGGCCCTCGACGCCCTGGACGACCCGCTCGTGCGCCGCCGGGTGCGCCACGTGGTCACCGAGATCGACCGCGTCGAGCGGTTCGTCGACCTGCTCGACGGCGGCCCGCCGGCCGGGCCGCGGCTCGGTGCGCTCGGCACCCTCATGGCCGCGTCCCACGCCTCGCTGCGCGACGACTACGAGGTCTCCGCGCCCGAGCTCGACCTCGCGGTGGACACCGCGGTCGCCGCCGGCGCCCACGGCGCCCGGATGACCGGCGGCGGGTTCGGCGGCTCGGCGATCGCGCTCCTCGACGCGGGGCACGCCGGCCGGGTGGCCGCGGCGGTGACGGACTCCTTCACCGCCGCGGGCTTCGCCGAGCCGGTGTTCCTCCTCGCCCCGGCCGGCGGCCCGGCGGCCCGGCTCGGCTAGCGCCACCGGCCCTGCCCCCGCCGCGGCCGCGACCCGCCCGCCACCGCGGAGTCGGTGGTGGAGGGCCGGCCGGGAGCCGGCTCAGGTGGCGAAGCGGGCGACGACCGGGG
>DAHVRG010000263.1 GCA_027322565.1 Georgenia sp. | reverse complement strand
CTGGGCGTTGGTCACATGGAACTCATTCCCACGCCGCACCGCGATGGTGTCACGCCCATCCCCGTCCCAGTCACCGATGAGCACCTCATCGGCCATCCGGCCGTACATGAAGGACACATCCGTCCCCGCCCGCCAGCTGTTGGACAGGTGGAACTCCCCCGTCCGCCCCCCCGGCCCCGGCTCCGGCTCGGGCTCCGGCTCCGGCTCCGGCTCCGGCTCCGGCTCGGCGTCACCGAGCTCCCGGACCTGGATGTTCCGGTAGTGCACCGTCTCCCCGGCGCCGTGGTTCTGCACGCCGATGAAGCCGGAGCTCAGGTCGCGCGCGGGGTCGGTGCTCGTGAAGTCGTTGATGAGCACGTCGTTGAGGTAGACCTTGATGTTGTCGCCCTGGACGACGATCTCGTAGCTGTTCCACGAGCCGACCGGGTTGAGGGCCGCGTCCCGGGCCTCCTCGTCGGCCCCCTGGAAGGTGTAGATCGCCCCGGTCGTGCGGTCCGGCTCGTCGGTCGCGTCGATCTGGATCTCGTAACCGTGGTTGACGGCGACCCACGGGTCGTTGCCCGGGTCGGGGAAGCCGATGAACACGCCCCCGTTGTCGTCCTTCACGAGCTTCCAGTCGAGCTTGAGGCTGTAGTCACCGAACTGCTCCCCGGTGTACCAGAGCAGCCCCATGCCGCCGGAGGTGCGCAGCGAGCAGTCCTCGTAGCGGCCGAAGGAGCCGGCGCCGGCGAGGCGCCAGTCGGCGAAGCTCTCCAGCGTCCCGTCGAAGAGTGCGGTGTAGCCCTCCTCCGGGGCCGTCGCCTCGCACAGGTCGGGCGCCCCGACGGCGAGCGCGTCGAGGTTGACGTGGCCGGTGTCGTTCTCGTCGTAGCGCAGCGAGATCGTGTTGGCGCCTGCCTCGAGCTGAAGGTCGCGGGTCACGGTGCCCCACGTCTTCCAGTCACCGGTGCTCGGCAGGTCCCACGGCCCGACCTTCTCGCCGTTGAGGTACAGCGACAGGCTCTTCGTCCCCTCGAACGGGTGCGGGCCGTTGGCGTAGCGCAGGTGGACCGGGTAGGTCCCGGCCTCGTCGACCGTGGCCGTGAAGCGCACCTCGGCGCCCACGTCCTGGATGCCCTGCGTGAACCCGGTGCCGGAGTAGCCGTTGTGCTCGTCGTGGGTGTTGGCCCCGCCGAGCAGCTCGGCCTCCTCCGCCTCGTAGAACCCGCGGTCCTCCGGCCCGACGTATCCGGGCAGGGAGTTGAGCGTGTACCACGCCTCGGTGCGCCACAGCTCCTCGCCGTCGACGTCCTGGAACGGACGCGGGGAGCGGATGTGGACGACGCGCCCGGGCTTGAGCCCGTCGATGCTCAGGGCGACGGTGGTGCCGTCCTGCGAGAGCTCGGCGTCGCTGACGAACAGCCGCTCCTCGTTGACCTTCGGGCCGCCGTAGTTGGACGTCGGCACGTAGCGCCACTGGGTGACCTCGTACGCCTCGGCGATGCCCGCGGCCGTCTCCTCGGACAGCGGCCGGGTGTACTCGAGCTCGAAGCCACCCTCGACGACACGCATCTCGGCGATGTCGAAGGCGTCGTCCCTGACAGGGACGAGCTTCTGCAGGCCGAAACGCAGCTTGCCGGCCTCGCCCCAGTTGCCGCCCTCGCCGATGCCGCCGACGTAGATCGAGCCGTCGGGGCCGATGGCGGTCCGGTTGACCCCGGCCTCCAGGCCCGCGGTGTGCCGGAAGACCGCCCCCTGGTACTCGCCGTCGACCTCCTCGAGGAACGCCCGCTGGACGCCGCCGTAGGTGACGTCACCGAAGAGCATCTGGCCGGCGAACGGCCCCTCGGAGAGCTGCACCGGCGTGCTCGGGGAGTTGCCGATCTCGTTCTGCGGGACCCACACGACGGGCTGGGTCACCGGCTGGTCGTCGAAGGGCCCGGGCGGGTTGGTGTAGTGGTTGAAGAAGCGGCCGGGCTTGATGTGGACGAGCTTGGAGCTGGGCAGCCAGTCGCCCTGGTTGTCCATGACGAAGAGGTCGTCGCCGTTCGTGCCGCCCCAGCCGATGCCGTTCGGGGTGCGCAGGCCGCCGGCGACGTACTCGATCTCCCCGGTCTCCCGGTCCACCGCGATGGTGGTCCCGCGGTTGGCCGCGGGCTGGGGGTCCGTCGAGGAGCCGCCGGGGTCGATGGCCACCGAGAGGGAGAGGTAGAAGCTCTCCTCGTCGTACACGAGCCCGAAGGCGAACTCGTGGAAGTTGTTGCCGTCCGGCCAGGTGGCGAGCTTGCCGTCCTCCCCGTGCTCCGGGTTGCGGATGTACTCGGCGGTCGCGGGGTCCTCGGCCTCCGGGTCCGGGATGAGCTCGGTGAGCCCGTCGCGCTCGGAGACGAAGATCGAGTCGCCGATGACGGCGATGCCCATGGGGTTGAACAGGCCGTCGGCGACGCGGCGCACCGTGACGTCCTCGGGGCCGTCGGCGTCCTGGGCGCCCTGAAGGATGTAGAGCTCACCGGTGTACGGGTCCTCGACCCAGCCGCCGGCGCTCACGTGCCCGGCGGTGGCGACGACGAGGTCGCCGTCCTCGGTGAAGTCGAGCGCGGAGACGTTCGGCTCGAAACCCTCGGGGCGCAGGTCGACGAGATCGTAGTTCGGGTGGACGTCGAAGAGGCGCAGCCCGTCACCGGGGGTGTCGGTCGCCCCCTCGCAGAACTTCACGCCCGGTGCGGTGACCCGGACGACGTCCTTCTCCGTGGTGAGGACGCCGCTCGGGACGATCTCGAAGTCGCTCGCGCCCGGGGGCTTCCAGTAGAAGCTCAGGCGCTGGTTGTGGCCGCCCTCGTAGTGCTCGATCCGCAGGTCGTGGACCCCGGACGTGAGGTGGACGGTGCCCTCGACCGTCGTCGAGTCGTTGGGGCCGTCGTTCTCGAGGACCAGCTGGTCGTCGATGTAGACGAGCGCGCCGTCGTCGTTGGTGACGCGGAAGGCGTACTCGCCGTCCTCGCCGATGTGGAGGTTGGCCAGCGCGTGGGTGATGAAGTTGTCGGAGAGCCCGAAGTCCTCGTCGGTGCGCCAGTCGATCGTGGGCATGAGCTTGTCGACGTTCGGGGTGGTCGCCGGTCGCAGCGTGCAGACGGCGCCCGGGTCCTGGGCCAGCTGGAAGGTCCGCAGCGTGACGCCGTCGGTCTGCTCGGGCAGGTCCGCGGCCGCGGGGAGCGCCAACCCGGCGCCGGCGATCGCGGCGACGCCGAGACTCGCGACGAGACGTCTCGCCAGCCGCGACGCGAGCGTCGGCCGCCTCGGCGGCGCAGTGGTGCTTCTGAGCATCATCACTCCTCATAGGTCAGCCAGATCCAAGGGACGGGTCATCTGTGCCCCATCCCTTGGGCGCCACGGACCCTACCTCTTTAGGGCGAGCGCATTCAACTTTCGACCAGCGAAGTGCAAAAGGACTCTCAGGCGTCCGGCCGGCGTGCATCCTCGGCCGGGCGCAGCTCGACCGGGGTCATCGTGCCGATCCCGGCAATGTCGACCGGCGTGCGGGGCGCGAAGCGGAACTCTGCCGCCGCGGACGAGTGGGCCAGCCGCTCGCTCGTCGCCGGGTCCATGAGGACGGGGTTCGGCGCGGCGACGTCGACGAGCCGGGCGGCGAGGTTGACGATCGGGCCGAACACGTCACCCGAGCGGGAGATCACCCGCCCCCAGGCGAGGGAGCCGCGGACCGGGAGCAGGTTCGGCCGGGCCTTGATCGCCGCGACGAGGTTGACCGCCACCCGTGCGGCGGTGGGGAGGTCGTCGGCGATGAACATGACGGCGTCGCCGATGGTCTTGACGACCCGGGCGCCGTGCGAGGTGATGACGTCTCGGGCGGTGAACTCGAAGCCCTGGACGAGCGCGGCGAGCTCGCGCGAGCCCAACCGTGCGGCGCTCGAGGTGAAGGACACCATGTCGACGAAGCCGAGGGCGCGGGGCAGCGGGAGCGTGTCGTTGCTCGTCTCGCCGACCGGGCGCTGGGAGACCTCGGTGTGCATCCGCTCGACGAGCGCGGCGAGCTGGCGGCGCCATGCGTAGACCAGCTGACCCTCGAGGGTCCCCGCGATGTCGGCGATCCGGTCCAGCACGACGAGCCGGGCGCCCGTGTCGTCGAGCTTGTAGCGGCGGCTCGCGTCCTCGACCAGCGCCTCGACCTGCCACAGCACGAGCCGGTCGGCGAGGTAGCTCTGGGCGCGCAGCAGCGAGACGGCGGTGGTGTGGTCGACCTGGACCGCGGAGACGATGCCGCCGATCGCCCGCAGCGCCTCGACGTCGCGCGGGGTGAACGTCACGGCGTCGTCCGGGACGTTCGGGAAGCCCATGGCGCGCCAGAAGAGCCGCGCCTTGGCGAGGTCCACACCGGCCTGCTCGGCGAGCTCGACCATGGTGAGCGTCGGCTCGCCGCCGACGAGCTCGGCGACCCGGTCGGAGATGGTGGAGGGTGTCACGGCGGGCGGGGCGTCGCCGGAGGTGCGATCGTCCTTCCCGATGTCTGCGGCGCCCGTCACACCCACAGGTTAGCGTGCCTCCGGGTCACGACCGGGCCGTCGGGCCGGTCGTCCGGACGTGGTGGACGTCCCCGGCGAGCACGATATGAGCGGCGCCTGCGGCGTCCCGGACGACGAGGCGGCCGCCCTCGTCGAGCGCCTCCGCGGTGCCGTGGAGCGGCTCCTGACCCGGCCGGTCGACCTGGACGGGACGCCCCAGGGTGAGGAGGTCGGCGTTGACGGCGTCGCGCAGGCCGGCCGCCAGGGCGTCGCCGCGATGCTCCTCCCAGACCGCGACGAGGCTGCGCAGCGCGCGTCCGACCGTGTCGAGCAGCTCCTCGGCGGACGGCACCGGCAGGCCGGCGAGCGCCAGGGAGGTGGCCGAGGGGACGGGCAGGTCGGCGGCCTCCTGGGAGAGGTTGAGCCCGATCCCGACGACGGCACCCGGCGTCTCCCCGTCGCCCGGGAGCAGCTCGGTGAGGATCCCCCCGACCTTCCGCGAGGTGCCCCAGCCGACCAGCTCAGGGCCGGCGTCGGTGACGAGGAGGTCGTTGGGCCACTTCAGCCGGACGGAGTCCGCCTCGGGCACCACCCGACGCAGACCGCGCACGACGGCGAGCCCGGCGAGCAGCGTGAGCCAGGAGATCCGCTCGACGGGCACCCGCGGGCGGACCAGGACCGATGCCGTGAGCGCCGCGCCGGGCGGGGTCACCCAGCTGCGCCCGGAACGCCCGCGCCCCGCGGTCTGGTGCTCCGCGACGAGCACCGACAGGTGCGGCCAGCCCCCCGGGTCGGCGGCAGCGGCCTCCCGGAGCGCGGTGTTCGTCGACTCCGTCTGCTCCACCCGCAGGACGCGGGCGAAGGGCTGCTCGGTCGTGCTCATGGGTCAAGCCAACCACGTCGCGGCCGGCGCGGGGACCCCCTCGCAGCGCAAGGGGGGCCTCGGCGCGGTCCTAGGATGGGGCGACCGTCGTCTCTGGAGCCGTCCATGCCTGCTGCCCGCAACCGGGTCGTCGTCCCGGCCCTCCTCCTGCTCGTCGTGGCGGTGGTGATCGCGGCGCTGCTCGTCGGCCGGGCCGGGAACCCGGACGAGACCTCCCCGGCACCGCAGAACGAGGTGTCGGTGACGACGGAGGGGCCCGGGGAGACCCGCGCAGCTCCCCCGACCCCCGGGATGCGGGACGCGCCGTCCACGGACGGGTCCGCCCCCGACGACGCCGCGGCACCCGACCTCACGCGCCGCGTCGAGGGCGACCCGATGGCGGCCGGCCCGGTGGACGCGCCGGTGGGGATCGTCGTCTACTCCGACTACAGCTGCCCGTACTGCCGGCAGTGGGCCCAGGAGACCCAGCCGACCCTCCTGGAGTACGCGGAGGCGGGGGCGGTCCGGCTGGAGTGGCGCGACGTCAGCATCCTCGGTGAGGACTCCACCCGCGCGGCCATCGCCGCCGCGGCCGCCGCGGAGCAGGGCCGGTACCAGGACTTCCACGAGCGGCTCTTCGCGGACATGGGGGCCCGGTCCCCCGAGCAGCTCGAGGCGATCGCGGCGGACCTCGGTCTCGACGTCGCGCAGTTCGGTGCCGACGTCACCGACCCCGCGGTGCTCGCGACCGTCCAGCGCAACATCGACGAGTCGCAGGCGGTGGGGCTGAGCTCCACCCCGAGCTT
>DAHVRG010000255.1 GCA_027322565.1 Georgenia sp. | reverse complement strand
GACATCCGGTCGCGGCTCGAGCGGGAGGGCATCCGGATCGTCGACGGCGTCGGCCGCCTCGCCGGCGACCTGCGCAGCGACGGCACCCGCGTCGTGCTCGCGACGACCGACAGCGGTGAGGAGGAGCTCGTCGGCGAGATCGTCCTCATCGCCACCGGTGCCCACCCGCGGGTGCTGCCCGACGCCCGACCGGACGGCGAGCGGATCCTCACCTGGGCCCAGATGTACGGGATCACCGAACCGCCGGAGCACCTCGTCGTCGTGGGCTCCGGTGTCACCGGGGCGGAGTTCGCCAGCGCCTACAACGGCCTGGGCGTCCCGGTCACGCTCGTCTCCAGCCGCGACCGGGTGCTCCCCGGGGAGGACGAGGACGCCGCCGAGCTCATCGAGACCGTCTTCCGACGCCGCGGCATGAACGTGCTCACCCGCTCCCGCGCGGCCGCCGTGCGGCGCGTCGGGGACGGCGTGGAGGTCGAGCTCACCGACGGCCGCGTCATCGCCGCCTCACACTGCCTCCTCGCGGTCGGCGGCGTCCCGAACACCGAGGGCCTCGGCCTGGAGGAGGCGGGGGTCGAGACCACGCCGAGCGGGCACATCCGGGTCGACCGGGTCTCGCGGACGACGGGGGTGCGCGTCTACGCCGCCGGCGACTGCACCGGTGAGCTGCCGCTCGCCTCCGTCGCCGCCATGCAGGGCCGGATCGCGATGTGGCACGCGCTGGGGGACGCCGTCGCCCCGCTCGACCTCGACGCCGTGACGGCCAACATCTTCACCGCGCCAGAGATCGCCACCATCGGCGTCACCGAGCGCGAGGTGCTCGACGGCGTGGTCGACGCCGTCATCACCCAGCTGCCGCTCGCCCGGAACCCGCGGGCGAAGATGCTCGGCATCCGGGAGGGCTTCGTCAAGGTCATGGCCGACCGCCACTCCGGGGCGGTGATCGGCGGTGTCGTCGTCGCGCCCCGCGCGAGCGAGCTCATCTTCCCGCTGGCGATCGCCGTCACGCAGCGGGTCACCGCCGACCAGCTCGCCAACGTCTACACGATCTACCCCTCGCTCACCGGCTCCATCGCCGAGGCCGCCCGCACCCTCCACGCCACCGGGGAGTGACCGCTGCGTGACCGCCCCCGCCCCGCCCCGCCTGCCCGACCTCCACCGGGCCGACGTCGTCGACCTCGCGCGTGTGCTCTGCGACCTCCCCTCGGTCTCCGGCGCCGAAGGGCCGCTGGCCGACGCCCTCGAGGCCGCCCTGGCGCAGCTGCCCCACCTCGAGGTCCTGCGCGACGGCGACGCCGTCCTCGCCCGCACCCGGCTCGGCCGGTCGCGCCGGGCCGTCGTCGCCGGACACATCGACACGGTGCCGGTCCAGGGGAACCTCCCGACCGAGCTGCGCACCGTCGACGGGCACGAGGTGCTGTGGGGACGCGGCAGCGTCGACATGAAGGGTGGCGTCGCGGTCGCCCTCTCCCTCGCCGCCCGCCTCACCGCACCCGCCTGGGACGTCACCTGGGTCTTCTACGACAACGAGGAGGTCGAGGCCGACCGCAACGGCCTGGGCCGGGTCGCGGAGAACCACCCCGACTGGCTGACGGCGGACTTCGCCGTCCTCGGTGAGCCGAGCAACGGAGGCATCGAGGGCGGCTGCAACGGCACCCTGCGCGCCGTCGTGCGCACCACCGGACGCGCCGCCCACTCCGCCCGGGCGTGGCGGGGCGACAACGCCATCCACCGGGCCGCGCCCGTCCTCACCCGGCTCGCCCAGTACGAACCGGCCACCGTCGAGGTCGACGGGCTGCACTACCGTGAGGGCCTCAGCGCGGTCGGGATCAGCGGCGGCATCGCGGGGAACGTCATCCCCGACTCCTGTGAGGTCACGGTCAACTACCGCTTCGCCCCCTCCCGCTCGCTCGCCGCCGCCGAGGAGCACGTCCGGGAGGTGTTCGCCGGGTACGACGTCACGGTCGTCGACGGCGCGGCCGGTGCGCGGCCCGGGCTCGACGCCCCGGGGGTCGAGGAGTTCACCGCCGCCGTCACCGCGGTCACCGGCGGGGAGCCGGCACCGAAGTACGGCTGGACCGACGTCGCCCGGTTCGCCGCCCTCGGGGTGCCCGCCGTGAACTTCGGGCCGGGCGACCCGTCCCTCGCCCACGCCGACGACGAGCACTGCCCCACCGACCAGATCCGCGCCTGCGCCGCCGCACTGGAGGCCTGGCTCACCGAAGGAGCATCATGACCCGGTCCTACAACAGGAACGGCCGTGACCCGGTCGAGGACAGCCGCCGGAGCGACGTCTACCGCAAGGGTCCGGTGCTGCTCCGCGGCGACCAGATCCCCGCCGAGACGTCCGACGAGCGGCTGCTCCGCAAGGACGCGGACGCCGACTGGGTGCACTCCGACCCGTGGCGGGTGATGCGGATCCAGAGCGAGTTCGTCGAGGGCTTCGGCGCGCTCGCCGAGCTGGGCCCGGCGATCTCCGTCTTCGGGTCGGCGCGCAGCGCTCCCGACTCCGCCGAGTACCGGATGGGGGAGGAGGTGGGCCGGCGCCTGGTCGAGGCGGGCTACGCCGTCATCACCGGGGGCGGCCCGGGTGTCATGGAGGCCGCGAACAAGGGCGCCTGCGAGGCCGGCGGCGTCTCCGTCGGCCTCGGCATCGAGCTGCCGTTCGAGCAGGGCATGAACCAGTGGGTCGACCTCGGGGTCAACTTCCGCTACTTCTTCGCCCGCAAGACGATGTTCGTCAAGTACGCCCTCGGCTTCATCGTGCTGCCCGGCGGGTTCGGGACCATGGACGAGCTGTGGGAGGCTCTCACCCTCGTCCAGACCGGCAAGGTCCGGTCCTTCCCGATCGTGCTCGTCGGCACCGGGTACTGGGGTGGCCTGCTCGACTGGGTGCGCAGCACGATGGTCCCGGCCGGGGTGATCGCGCCGGTCGACGTCGACCTCATCCAGCTCGTCGACACCACGGAGGAGGCGGTCGACCGCATCCGGGGCCGCCTCGCGGTGATGGACGAGGAGGCCCGGTCGCGCGAGCGGGCCGCCCAGGAGGCGGCCGGTTCGGGCGCGTGACCTGCACTGTTACCGCCGTAGCCCGACCCGGCGGGCGAGCGGTGGACTAGACTAGTGCTGGTGTGCCGCAGGAGTGCGGCACGAAAATCGAGAAGGGTAGGGGTGCCAGATGGCCGCGATGAAGCCGAGGACCGGGGACGGGCCGATGGAGGTCACGAAGGAGGGACGCGGCATCGTCATGCGCGTTCCCCTCGAGGGCGGCGGCCGCCTCGTTGTCGAGCTGACGCCCGCCGAGGCAGGCGAGCTCAGCGAGGCCCTCAGCGCCGTCGCCTCCTGACCACCGGATGACGACCCTGCACGAGCTCGGCCTCACCGAGCTGCCCGAGGTGGTCGGTGCGGCCGGCTCGGTCGGCAGTGACGACCACTGGGTCGGCCGGGCCGACGCCCTCGTCGTCGCGGTCGCTCCGCCCGCCTCCGGGGAGGAGGGGGTCGACCCGCGTCCCGGGACGGCGGACGCGGCCGCGCGCTACGGCATCGACCTCGTCGACCTTGCCGCCCGGCACGGGCTGAGCGGCAAGGCGGGGGAGACCGCAGTGGTCGACCTGCCCCGTCCGCTGCCGGGCCACGACTTCGGCTGGGAGGGCCTGCCCGGCCGGCTCGTCCTCGTCGGCGTCGGCGACGCCGGGCCGGCCGCCATGCGCAAGGTCGGCTCGGCGCTGTGCCGCACGACCACCGGGCTGGGCACCGTCGTCACCCCCGTGGGGACGCTCGCCGGGCGCACCGGGCTGGCCGCCCTGCTCGAGGGGTTCTGGCTCACCGCGTACCGCGGCCCGCGCCGCGCCCAGACCCCTCGTCCCGGGAAGCCGCCGGCCGAGCGGCTCGTCCTGCTCGGCAACGACGCGGACGGCGAGGTGGTCACGGCTGCCCGCGCGGCCGCCACCGCCACCGTGCGGGCCCGCTTCCTGGCGGCCACGCCGTCCAACGTGAAGAACCCGCAGTGGCTCGCCGAACGCGCCGTCGAGCTCGCCGCCGACGTCCCCGGCGTCACCGCCGAGGTCCACGACGAGGCCTGGCTGCGCCGGGAGGGGATGGGGGCGATCCTCGCCGTCGGCTCCGGCTCGGCCACCCCTCCGCGGCTCGTCACCGTCACCTACACGCCCCGCCGCACCCGCGGCGCACGGACCGTCGCTCTCGTCGGCAAGGGCATCACCTTCGACACCGGCGGCATCTCGATCAAGCCGCGGGAGGCCATGGTCGGGATGAAGACCGACATGGCCGGGGCCGCGGCGGTGCTCGCCACGGTGCTGGCGGCCGCCGAGCTGGGCGTGCCGCACCGAGTCGTCGGGGTGCTCGCGCTCGCCGAGAACGCGGTGGGGGCGAGCTCCTACCGCCCGGGTGACGTCGTGCGCGCCTACGACGGCACGACCATCGAGGTGTCGAACACCGACGCCGAGGGGCGGATGGTGCTCGCCGACGCCATGGCCTGGGTGCGGGCGACCGCGAAGCCGGACGTCCTCGTCGACGTCGCCACGCTCACCGGGGCGGTGACGCTCGGGCTGGGCCGCACGCACGCGGGCCTCTACGCGACCGACGACGCCCTCGCCGCGGCCCTCGAGGCGGCCGGAGAGATGAGCGGGGAGCGGGTGTGGCGGCTGCCGCTCGTCGAGTCCTACCGGCCCAGC
>DAHVRG010000230.1 GCA_027322565.1 Georgenia sp. | reverse complement strand
CCTTGGCGTGACGCTGGGCGATGTCCTCGACGATCGCCTTGTACTTGGCCTGGGCGTTCTTGTAGATGAGGTCCGGCTGGTCGATGCGCTGCATCGGCTTGTTCGTCGGGATGGGGACGACGCCGATCTTGTAGGTGCTGGAGAACTCGGCGGCCTCGGTCTCGGCCGTACCGGTCATGCCGGAGAGCTTCTCGTAGAGCCGGAAGTAGTTCTGCAGGGTGATCGTGGCCAGCGTCTGGTTCTCGGCCTTGATCGGCACGCCCTCCTTGGCCTCGATGGCCTGGTGCATGCCCTCGCTGTACCGCCGGCCGGCGAGCACACGCCCGGTGTGCTCGTCGACGATGAGGACCTCGCCGTCGCTGACGATGTAGTCCTTGTCCCGCTTGAAGAGCTCCTTGGCCTTGAGCGCGTTGTTGAGGAAGCCGATGAGGGAGGTGTTGAGCGACTCGTAGAGGTTGTCGATGCCGAGGTAGTCCTCGACCTTCTCGATGCCCGGCTCGAGCACACCGACGTTGCGCTTCTTCTCGTCGACCTCGTAGTCCTCGTCGCGCTTGAGACGCATGGCGATGCGGGCGAACTCGGCGTACCACTTGTTCGCGTCGCCGGAGGCGGGTCCGGAGATGATGAGCGGGGTGCGTGCCTCGTCGATGAGGATGGAGTCGACCTCGTCGACGATGGCGAAGTGGTGGCCGCGCTGGACCAGCTCCGCGGTGGACCACGCCATGTTGTCGCGCAGGTAGTCGAAGCCGAACTCGTTGTTCGTGCCGTAGGTGATGTCCGCGGCGTACTGCTTGCGGCGCTCCTCCGGCTTCTGCCCGGCCACGACGACTCCGGTGGTCAGGCCGAGGAAGCGGTAGACGCGCCCCATGAGCTCGGACTGGTAGCTCGCCAGGTAGTCGTTGACGGTGACGACGTGGACGCCCTTGCCCGTCAGCGCGTTGAGGTAGGCCGGGAGGGTCGCGACGAGCGTCTTGCCCTCACCGGTCTTCATCTCGGCGATGTTGCCGAGGTGGAGCGCCGCACCGCCCATGATCTGCACGTCGAAGTGCCGCTGGCCCAGGGTCCGCTTGGCCGCCTCCCGGACGGTGGCGAAGGCCTCGGGAAGGATGTCGTCGAGGGTCTCCCCGGCGGCGAGCCGCTCCTTGAACTGGTCGGTCTCGGCGCGAAGCTCGGCGTCCGTGAGGGCGCTGATGCTCTCCTCCAGCGCATTGACCTGGTCGGTGATGGCGGACAGCTGCTTGAGCACCCGGCCCTCGCCCATGCGCAAGATCTTGCTGAGGATTCGCACGCGGTTCCACTCCCGGTTCGACTGTCGACGCCGGTCGGCGTCCGGGGCGCACGGTATCGCCACACGCCTGCCGACCATGGTAAGCGTCCGAGCCTGTCTACCGTAGTCCGTCCCGTTCTGCCCGGAGCGGACGGACGAGGTCACCACGTGCGTCGTCGTCCACGACGACGGCGTCGGCGCCCAGCCACGACGCCATCGTGCGGAGCTCGGCGGCGAGCTCGGTGACGACGGTCGACGGCGCGGGCCAGGTCGCGCGGGCAGCGGCGTCGGGCCCGGGCTCCTCCGCGAAGGCGGCCCGCACGCGGACCTGGGCACGCTCCCGGTCGTGCTTGAGGTCGACGCGCGCGACGAGCTGCTCACCGAGCAGGAAGGGCAGCACGTAGTAGCCGTGGGTCCGCAGGTGAGCCGGGGTGTAGATGCCGATCCGGTAGTGCATGCCGAAGAGCTCGTGGAGCCGTCGTCGCTCGAAGACGAGCGGGTCGAAGGGCGCGAGGAGGGCGCGTGCTGCGGTCCGGCGGGGGACGCGGGCCGTGGCGCTGAGCCAGGTGGGCCGGTCCCAGCCGGCCACGGTGACCGGGACGAGCTCCCCCTCCTCGACGAGCTCGTCGACCGCCCGCCGGGTCACCTGGTGGCCGAGACGGAAGTAGTCGGCGAAGCAGCGCAGCGTGCCGACACCGTGGGCGCGGGCCGCGATGCGGATGAGCTCGCGGGCGGCGTCGGCGGGCTCCGGGGTGGGCCGGTGCCGCACGTGCGGCGGGAGGACGCGGTCGGCGAGGTCGTAGACACGCTCGAACTGGGCGTTGCGGCGCGCCGAGGTGAGCTCACCCGCGTCGAACAGCGTCTCGAGCGCGACCTTCGCGGTGCTCCAGCGCCAACCCCAGCCCTCGTCGGCGCGCCGGGCGTGGTGGGCGTCGACGAACGTCTCGACCTCCCGGCTGGTCATCGGGCCGTGCTCGGCGACGATGTCGCGCACCGCCCGGAGCAGGCCGGGGTGTTTCGCCTCGAGCACCGCGGGGTCCATCCCGGCCCAGCGGCGCCGCGTCCACCTCACGAGCGGGAAGGTGTCGACCGGGACGTAGGAGGCCTCGTGCGCCCACGCCTCGACGATCCGCCGCGGCGCACGACCTGCGGCGCGGTCGACGAGGGCGGTGTCGTAGGGCCCCAGGCGGGCGAAGAGCGGGAGCAGGTGCGCGCGGGCGAGGACGTTGACCGAGTCGATCTGCAGGACGCCGAGCCGCTCGACGGTGCCCGTGACGTGCCGCATCGTCACGGCCGCGGGACGCGGGCGGTCCAGGCCCTGGGCGGCGACGGCGATCCGCCGCGCCTGGGCGAGGCTGAGCGTCCGCGTGCCACGACCCGAGCGGCGCGGCCGCGGGGAGGCCGGGACGGGCCGGGGCCCCGCAGGTCCCCGGCCCGTCGTGGCCGACGCCGTCAGGCGCTTGCCTCCTGCTCCTTCGGCTGCACCTCGTAGTTGAGGCGGATCACGCCGTAGGTCCAGCCGCGGCGGTGGTAGACGGCGCACGGCTGCATCGTCTCCTCGTCGATGAAGAGGTAGAACGGGTGGCCGACGAGCTCCATCTCGTAAAGCGCCTGGTCGACGCTCATCGGGGCGGTGTCGTGCAGCTTCTGGCGCACGATGACCGGGGAGTCGCCGAGCTGCGCCTCGACGGCGAAGCCGGGCTCGGTCGGCGGCGTCGGGGCGGTGGGCATCTCCTCGTCGGTCGGCTCGGGCTCGACCGGCGCCACCGGCACGGCGGGCTTGTGGCCGGGGCGGCGCTTGTGGTTCTTGCGCCGGTCACGGGCACGGCGGAGGCGCTCGAGAAGCTTCGTCGTTGCCAGGTCCAGGGCCGCGTAACGGTCATCGGCGGCCGCCTCCGCACGGATGATCGGACCCCGGTCGACCACCGTGAGCTCGACGCGCTCAGCCCGATCGGCGAGCCGCGGGTTCTGCTCCCGGGTGATCTCCACCTAGATGCGGTGCGCGCGCGGTGCCAGCTGCTCCACCTTCGAGAGCTTGTCCTCAAGGTGGGTGCGGAAGCGCTCCGCTACCTCAGTGTTTCGGGCAACAACGGCGATGTCCATGGTGACCTCCGTCAGAGAGAGTGAAACCGTCGGTTTCTGCTGCGTGCCGCCGTCCTCGGCGGGTGAGGAAGCTTCAGACACCTCCTCTCCGGGGAGCTCGCCCTCGTCGGGGCTCGTCCGCGTCCGAGAACCGGACTGCGGGACGATCGGGCTTCCATACAAGAACGTTAGTCGACCTTCGGCCCCGGGACCTGCGCTGTTGGTCCCAGACGTCGGGGTGTCCCACAGGGTGAGCATGAGGGGTGGTGGGACGACCGGACCGGGGCTCGCTCCCCCGCCTCACGACCGGCTGGACGGCCGGTCCCCGGTCAGCGGCGCGGCCCCGGCCCGGGCACGGGCGTGCGGCTCGGCGGCGGTGTCGCAGCGACGACGAGGGCCCCGGCCACCCGGACCCCGGCGGGGACGAGCACCCGCGCGCAGGCCGCGAGCGTCGCCCCGGTCGTGAGGACGTCGTCGACGAGGACGACGACATCGCCCGGGGCGGGGACGGCGAGCATCCGCACCCCGGCGGCCCGGTTCCGCCGCCGGGCACGCAGCCCGAGCCCGCTCTGGTGGGCCCGCCCGCCGGAGCGGCGGAGGACGTCGGCCGACCGGACCGTCCGCC
>DAHVRG010000223.1 GCA_027322565.1 Georgenia sp. | reverse complement strand
CACACCTACAACACTGAACGCCGCCACAGCGCACTCGGCGGCCTCCCGCCCCTCAGCCGAGTGTCACCAACCTGATGGCCGAGTACACCTAGGTGGCCTCGTCGTCGAAGGGGGCGCGGCCCGCCGGGGCGCGCGGTGCCGGCGTCGGCCGCGCCGGGTCCTCCCGCAGCGCGTCGCGCACGATGCGGCGCGGGTCGTACTGCCGGGGGTCGAGCGAGCGCAGGTCGAGGTCGTCGAGCTCCGGCCCCAGCTCGGCGCGCACCCGGTCGGAGGCGTCCTGGGACAGGCGGCGCAGGTTGCGGACGAGCCGCGCCAGCTGCTGGGCGTACTCCGGGAGCCGCTCGGGGCCGATGAGGATGACCGCCAGCAGTGCGATGACCGCCAGCTCGGACCCGTTGATCGGCACGGTCCCTAGGATAGGCCGCCGGCTACCCGTCGCTGACGGCCTCGTCGAGCACGACCTCGACCTCCCGCTCCCCGCCGCCGCCGGAGCGGACCGTGAGGACGACCGTGTCGCCCGGCGCGCGGGCCCGGACGGCGACGATGAGCTCGGACGGGGTCGTCACGGGCTGCCCGTCGACGTGGGTGATGATGTCGCCGGGCTCGATGCCGGCCTCGGCGCCGGGGCCGTCCGGGGTCACGGCGGGGGTGTCGGGCGAGTCGGCCTCGAGCACCTGCACCCCCTCCCCCTGGTAGCGGGTGTCGAGCGCGACGCCGATGACGGGGTAGGTCGCCCGGCCGGTCTCGATGATCTCCTCGGCCGTGCGCCGGACCTGGTTCGAGGGGATGGAGAAGCCGAGCCCGATGCTCCCGGTGGGCTGCCCGCTCGCCTGGGCGATCGCGGTGTTGATGCCGATGACCTCGCCGGCGGCGTTGATGAGCGGTCCCCCGGAGTTGCCGGGGTTGATCGCCGCGTCGGTCTGGATGGCGTTGATGAAGGAGGTGTCCTCGGAGTTGCCCGCCTGGACGGGCCGGTTGAGGGCGGAGATGATCCCGCTCGTCACCGTGCCCTCCAGCCCGAGCGGGGCACCGACGGCGACGACCGGGTCCCCGACGACGACGGCGTCGGAGTCCGCGAGCGGCAGCGGCGTGAGCCCGTCGCGCGCGACCCGGAGGACGGCGAGGTCGTAGTCGGTGGTCCGCCCGACGATCTCCGCCTCCTCCTGGCCGCCGTCGGCGAAGGTGACGAGGACCCGGCCTTGCCCGTCTGCGGCGGCCGCGATGACGTGGTTGTTCGTCACCAGATAGCCGTCCTCCCGCAGCACCATCCCGCTGCCGCTCGAGGCGCTGTTGCCGCCGACGACCTCGATGAACACGGTGCTCTCCAGTGCGGCGGCCGCGATGCCGGCGACCGAGTCGGGCGGACGCGTCGTCGACACCTGTGAGCCGCCGGCGGGCAGCGTGCCCGACGACGACGCCGCCGGCCACAGCGCCCGCGCGCCCAGCGCACCGAGCACGAGGCCACCGAGGAGCGCGACGAGGACGAGGAGGACGACGACGCCGAGGCCGACCTTCCGCCCGGGGCGACGCCGGCGCCCCGCGGGCGGCGCGAGGACGCTGTGCTGGTGGGCCTCACCCGCCGGTGGCTGCCAGGGCCGGGCCGCCGGGTCCCGCCACGCGTACGGCACGTCCGCCGGCGACGCGGCGCGTCCCCCTCCCGAGACGTACTCCGGCGGCGGGGTCGACGACGGGTAGGACGACGACGGCGCGCCGTCGCCCCTGGGTGAGGACCACGGCATCTCCCCGTCCCCGGTGGTGGTCGCGGGTCCGCCGTCCTGCGACGCACCGGCTGCCTCGGGGCGGGCCGCCGGGCGCCATGCGTCCTCGCCCGCGCCCGTCGGCCGCTCCCCCCACGGCCGGTGACCGTCCTCGGCCCGGGGGTCGTCGCCGCCGTAGGGACGCGGCTCGTCGAGGCTGTAGGGCTCGGTGCGGGGCGCCGGCGCAGGCGGGTAGGCCGGCTCGTGCTCGCCGGGACGTTCGTTCATGGGCCCAGTCTCCTCCGTCGGCTCGGTGCGGGCATCAGCCGCGCGCCCACTGCGTCACGGTCTGCCAGCCGCGGGCCAGGCGCGCGGACAGCGACGTGTCGTAGTCGCCGGCGGGCAGGGCGGCGAGGATCGCGTCGCTGTAGGTGGCGTCGTCGGGGGCGGCGAGGACGACGACGACGCAGTCCTCGCTCTGCAGCGCGACGTCGTGCACACCGGTGGGCAGGAGCAGCGCGTCGTGCCGGCCGGCGAGCTCGGTCTGCGCCTCGCCGACGGCGTCGTCCGCCAGGACCCCGCGCTGCTGGAGCAGGCGGACGTGCGCCATCGACCCGGCGATCTCGAGCTCGAGGATCTCGCCCGCCTCGGTGTCGTGGACCTCGACGTCGACGACCCGCATGCCGTGGGGCAGCGACTCCGGTGCGCTCCACCCCTCGTCCGCGAGCCAGGCGACGATGTCACCGGACGCCTCGGTGGAGCCCAGGCCTGCGGGCAGCTCGGCGGGCCGTTCCCCCGCCCCGCCGCTGACAGCCTCGAGGATCGCGTGCGGGTCGGTGCGCGGCTCCACCGCGCCACCGACGACCACGAGCCCACCGACGACGACGCCCACGAAGCCCACCGCCCCGGCCCCGGCGAGGAGGCCGCGGCGGCGTCGCGGGTCGGGCTGCTCGGGGCCGGGCGACAGGGCGAGGAGCCGGGCGGTGAGCTCGGGGTCGGGCTGGACGTCACCGGCGCCGCTGAGCATCGACCGGGAGGCGCGCTCCTGCGCGAGGAGCCACTCACAGCGCGGACATGCCGCCGCGTGGGCGAGCAGCGCCTCGGTCTCGTCGGCGGGCAGCTGCCCGTCGACGAGGGCGGTGACACGTGGACCGAGGTGGCTCACCGGACCACCTCCTGGGTGACGGTGCCCGGCCGGAGGTGCCCGAGCCGCTCCCGCAGCATCGCCCGGCCCCGGTGGATCCTGGACCGCACGGTGCCCATCTTGATCCCGAGCGTCGCGGCGATCTCCTCGTAGGAGAGCCCCTCGACGTCGCTGAGGACGACGGCGGCACGGTACTTGGGCGGCAGGGCGTCCAGGGCCGCCTGGATGTCCGGGTCGACGTGCCCGTGCTCGTAGCGGCGGTGCAGGTCGTGCTCCTCGTGGGAGGCGGGGACCTCCTCGGCGTGCTCCCCGAGGTGGGTGAGCCGCACCCGGGAGCGCTTGCGCGCGCCGTCGAGGAAGAGGTTGGTCGTGATCCGGTGCAGCCACCCCTCGAAGGAGCCGGGGCGGTAGGAGTGCAGCGAGCGGAACACGCGGACGAAGGTCTCCTGGGTGAGGTCCTCGGCGTCGGCCTTGTTCCCGGTGAGACGGTAGGCGAGCCGGTAGACGCGCGCGGAGTGGTCGCGCACGATCTCCTCCCAGGACGGCGGGGTCCAGGTGGTCTCGTCCGGCGTGGTCATGCGGGGCCTTCCTCGGTGGGGGTCCGCACCCAGGATACGAGGGGAACCTGAGGGTCACCTGGACGGGTGGCGCTACGATCAGGGGCAGTCCGCACGCCGTACACGGGCGCCGAGCAACGGGAGGCACCACCATCGCTGCCGAGAAGGCCCTCAGCTGGGCGTACACCGAGGAGTTCATCCCGGAGGACGACGTCATCGCCTCCGCACGCCGCCGCCCCGAGGAGCTCGGCGCCCCTGCGGTCGGTGCCGGTACCGGGGCGGCGCTTCGGCTGCTCGCCGCTGCCGTCGGGGCGCGTGCCGTCGTCGAGATCGGGACGGGGACGGGGGTGAGCGGGCTGTGGCTGCTGGGCGGGATGCGGCCCGACGGTGTGCTCACGACCATCGACGTCGACACCGACTACCAGCGGGCCGCACGGGAGGCCTTCACCGCCGCGGGCATCAGGTCCTCGCGCACCCGGCTCATCTCGGGCCGGGCGATGGACGTCCTGCCCCGGATGGCCGACGGCGCCTACGACCTCGTGCTCGTCGACGCCGAGCCGTCCGACGTCTCCGACTACGTCGAGCAGGCGGTGCGCATGCTGCGCGTCGGGGGCGTGCTCGCCGTGACGAACACGCTGTGGCACGACCGGGTGGCGGACCCGGCCCGGCGGGACGAGTCGACGGTCGCGATGCGCGAGCTGGGCAAGGCCGTGCGCGCCGACGAGCGGCTCACGAGCGCGCTGCTGCCCACCGGCACGGGCCTGCTCGCCGCCGTCCGCCGCAGCTGACCGCCCCCACTCGCAGCCGACAGCCCACTTCCCGACGGCGAGAAGTGGGCGGTCTGCGCGAGGAGGTCGGTCAGGACGCCGCGAAGCCGGCGAGGACCGCGGCGGAGGCGGAGAGCCCCAGCCGCGTGGCGCCGGCGTCGATCATCGCCTGCGCCGCGGCGGCGTCCCGGATCCCGCCGGAGGCCTTGACACCGAGCCGGCCGCCGACGGTCCGGGCCATGAGCTCGACGGCGTGGACGCTCGCCCCGCCCGCCGGGTGGAAGCCCGTGGAGGTCTTGACGAAGTCGGCCCCCGCGGCCTCCGCGGCCCGGCAGGCGGCGACGATCTGCTCGTCGTCGAGCGCCGCGGACTCGATGATGACCTTGAGGACCACCGGCGCAGGCGCAGCCGCACGCACCGCCGCGATGTCGGCCTCGACGGCCGCCCAGTTCCCGGCCCGAGCCTCGCCGAGGTCGATGACCATGTCCACCTCGGCGGCCCCGTCCCGCACGGCGCGCGCGGCCTCCGCCGCCTTGACCTCACTGTGGTGCGCACCGGACGGGAACCCGCAGACCGTCGCGACGACGAGGCCCTGCGTGCCCTCGAGCGGCAGCTGCGACGGCGAGACGCAGACGGCGAGCACCCCCAGCTCCCGTGCCTCCGCCACGAGGCTGGAGACCTGCTCCGCCGTGGCCTCCGGCTTGAGCAGGGTGTGGTCGATCAGCTGGGCGACGTCCTGGCGTGCGGTCATGGCTCCTCCTGGGCTGGGTGCCCTCCGAGCCTATCGGCGCTAGAGCTCCTCGCCGTCGTCGTCCTCGTCGCCGTCCTCGAGTACGGGGACCTCGATGGCCTGCTCGAGCTGGTCCAGCTCACTCGCCTCGCGGTCGAGGTCGACGACCTCCGGCGGGTCGTAGTCCTCGCCGGTCTCGGGGGTGAGAGCGGCCACGGCCTCCTCGGGGTCGTCGGGCAGGTCGACACCGGGCGTCGGGTTCGGCGGAATGCTCATCGGTCACCCTTCCTTGCGAGGTCGCTGTCGGGGGACCTCTAGTGTGGCCCGCCGAGCGCGGCGATGCACACGCCCCGGGTCACCGGCGCGGCACCGGGAGCAGGATGCCCATGATGTGCGTCCAGCCGCCGAGGGCGGGGTGCGCGGAGGTCCGGCCGAGGAGGTCGGCAGTGCGCACCGAGAACACCGACCCGGCGGCGGGCTCGTAGATCTGCAGCGTGCCCGGCAGCCCCGCACCGGGCGGTGGCGGGACGGCGAGGACGACGTGCCGGGGCAGGGCGTGGGCCGCACCCCTGCGCAGGTCCCCGCCGACGTAGAGCGGCACCGGCTGTCCGCGCCGGTTCGCGGCCTCGACGAGGCCGAGGAGAGCAGGGGCCTGCGCCGACGCGTCGTCGAACGGGCGCACCCGGTAGCGGACGCCGGGGAAGCGGGCCTCACGGGCCGCCGTCCACGGTGGTGTGCCGAGGGAGCGCGGCCACGGCAGCGGCCCGAGCGCTCGGCGCGAGGTGGCGGCGTGCACGGTGCGCTGCGCGGCCGCGAACCGCTCGGCGGCGCCGCCGTCGACGGGCTCGGCCGGGACTTCCGGGGGCCGCTGCCCGGCGGGCAGGGAGCCGGTCTCGAGCCAGCTCGCCAGCGCGGGGTCCCCGGTGGCGGCGAGCATGACGAGGACGGCCGAGCCGCAGGTCGTCCCGCTCACCTGGCGGGCCCGGGCCCCGCCGAGGACCACCGGGAGCCCATCGGTGTGCTGCACCCCGGGTCGGGCCGTCCCGAGGGGTCCTCCCGCGGCTCCGCCGTCTGCCGCGCTCGGGCCGGGAGCGGTGCGCGCACCGCCCGCGACGCCCGCCGCAGCGGCAGGGCCGGCCTGCGTCGAGATACCGGCGGGGACCGGACGCGCGGAGGTACGGATCGGGCGGCTGAGGGCGGCAAGTGGTGCGGTCAGCTGCCAGCGGTGCCAGGACGACTCGGCCATCTCAGCCCGCGATCTTCTCGAGGACGACGTCACCCGCCCGCCGCTCGGCGCCGTCGCCCGCGATCTCGACCCCGCCGTCGAGGGCCTGGCGGGCACGCGCGAAGCGCTCGGGCGTGTCGGTGTGCAGGGTGAGGAGGGGCTGCCCGGCCCGGACGCGGTCGCCCGGCTTGGCGTGCAGCTCGACACCGGCGGCCGCCTGGACGGCGTCGCCTTGGCGGGCGCGTCCGGCGCCCAGCCGCCACGCGCACACCCCGACGGCGTACGCGTCGAGCCGGGTGAGCACGCCGTCCTGCTCGGCGGTGACGGTGTCGGTCTCCCGGGCGGTGGGCAGCGGGGCGTCGGGGTCGCCGCCCTGGGCGGCGAGCATCCGCCGCCAGACGTCCATGGCGCGCCCGTCGGCGAGCGCGGCCGCGGGGTCGGCGTCGGTCCGGCCGGCGGCGTCGAGCATCTCGCGCGCCAGTGCGACGGTGAGGTCGACGACGTCCTGCGGGCCGCCGCCGGCGAGGACCTCGACGGACTCGCGGACCTCCAGGGCGTTGCCGGCGGTGCGGCCCAGCGGGGTCGACATGTCGGTGAGCAGCGCCGTCGTCCGCACCCCCGCGTCGGTGCCGAGCGCGACCATGGTGCGGGCGAGCTCGCGGGCGGAGTCGATGTCCTTCATGAACGCACCGGAGCCGACCTTGACGTCGAGGACGAGCGAGTCGGTGCCCTCGGCGATCTTCTTGCTCATGATCGAGGAGGCGATGAGCGGGATCGCCTCCACCGTGGCCGTGGTGTCGCGCAGCGCGTACAGCTTCTTGTCGGCCGGGGCCAGCCCGGTGCCCGCGGCGCAGATGACGGCACCGACGTCCTCGAGCTGGCGCAGGATCGCGTCGTTGTCGAGGTCAGCCTGCCAGCCGGGGATGGACTCCAGCTTGTCGAGCGTGCCCCCGGTGTGCCCCAGACCGCGGCCGGAGAGCTGGGGCACGGCGACGTCGAAGACGGCGACGAGCGGCGCGAGCGGGAGGGTGATCTTGTCCCCCACCCCGCCGGTCGAGTGCTTGTCGGCGGTGGGACGGCTGAGGCCGGAGAAGTCCATGCGGTCGCCGGAGGCGATCATCGCAGCCGTCCAGCGGGAGATCTCCTCGCGGTCCATCCCCCGTAGGAAGATCGCCATGGCGAGCGCGGACATCTGCTCGTCGGCGACGACGCCGCGGGTGTAGGCGTCCACCACCCAGTCGATCTCCGCGGGCGCGAGGGTGCCGCCGTCCCGTTTCGTCCGGATGATGTCGACGACGTCGAAGGGTTCGCTCATGGGCCCACCCTAGGTCCCCGGCCGCCTGCGCGCCGGGACCTACGGGCCGGGGCGGCCGCGCTCCTCCCAGTCGGCGAGGTGGTCCGGTCCGAAGGCCTCGGGGAGGACCTCGGTCATCGGGTGGATGCCGCTCGGGGTCTCGACGAGCAGCCCCGGGCCACCGTGCTCCCAGAGCAGCTGGCGGCACCGGCCGCACGGCACGATGACGGTGCCCTCACCGTCCACGCAGGTGAAGGCCACGAGCCGGCCCCCGCCGCCGGCGTGCAGCGCCGAGACAAGGCCGCACTCGGCGCACAGCCCGACCCCGTAGGAAGCGTTCTCCACGTTGCACCCGGTGACGGTGCGGCCGTCGTCGACGAGCGCGGCCGCCCCGACCGGGTACCGCGAGTACGGCACGTAGGCCCGCGTCGTCATCTCCCGGGCGAGCTCCCGGAGTCGCTCCCAGGTGGTGTCGTCGATCATCGCGACTCCTCCTCCTTCGGTCCGGCGGGTGTCGGTAGGTGAGCTCTCGTCGGGAAGTGGGCTGTCGGCGAGGGCGGTGGGGCCCGCTACTTGACGTAGGGCTTGTTCTCGGCGGCGGGCGGGCGCACCCGGCCGACGAAGCCGGCGACCGCGAAGATGGTGATGACGTAGGGCAGCATGAGGAGGAACTCACCGGGGATCCCGGACCCGCCCATGGTGCTGAGCATGTTGGCGAGGTTGCGGGACAGGCCGAAGAGGAGCGCGGCCGCCATCGCGCCGAGCGGGTTCCAGCGTCCCAGGATCATCGCGGCCAGGGCGATGAAGCCGTTGCCGGCGGACATGTCGCGGCCGAAGGCCAGCCCGGAGCCGACGGTGAAGAACGCCCCGCCGAGCCCGGCGAGCGCGCTGCCGAGGATCGGGGTGACCCAGCGGGTGCGGATGACGTCGATGCCGACGGTGTCCGCCGCCTTCGGGTGCTCCCCCACGGCGCGCACCCGCAGCCCCCAGCGGCTCCGGAAGAGGAAGAACTGGAGGAGGATGATCGCCGCGTACATGAGGTAGACGAGGATGTTCTGGTTGAAGAGCACCGGGCCGAGGATCGGGATGTCCGAGAGCACCGGGATCTCCAGCGGCGGCAGCCGGAAGCGCTGGTTGAGGTCGGGGTTGTCGCTCAGCACGGTGGAGAAGAAGAAGGTCGTCAGGCCGAGGACGAGCACGTTGAGGACGACACCGACGATGATCTGGTCCACCCAGTACTTCACGCTGAAGAACACGAGGAGGACGCCGACGAGGGCCCCGGCGACGGGGGCCGCGAGCACACCGACGTAGGGGTTGCCGGCCAGCGAGGCGACCACGGCGGCGAGGAACGCGCCGGCGAGGAGCTGTCCCTCGATGGCGATGTTGATGACCCCGGAGCGCTCGCACATGACGCCGGACAGCGACCCGAAGACGAGCGGCACGGAGAGCGCCAGTCCCCCGATGAGCAGCGAGGTGACCGAGATCGTCGCTCCCGCACCGACCCAGGTGAGGAAGGCGATGACGAACGCCGCGCCGAAGGCCGCCGGCGGCCACCACCCCACCGGCTCGCGGCGCAGCGCCCGCACGGTGGCGTAGGCGGCGAGGGCCGCCATGACGAGGGTGAGCACCCACAGCGCGGGCACCGTGGGCACGGCCGTGTTCGGCAGCTCGGCGGCCTCCCCGCCGGTGGAGACGCGGAACGTCGTCTCGGTGCCGCCATCCGTGAACAGGACGAAGCCGACGAGCGCGATGAGGGTGAAGGCGATCATGAAGCCCGGTGCGCGCCACTTGACCGGGGGCACGATCACCCGGGGGCTCTCGGGCGCCTGGGAGCCCTCGGGAGCCATCGTTGCCTGGCTCATGCCGCAACCTCCTTCTTCACGACGGGCGCCGTCCTGCGCACCGACCGCTCGGGCGCCGGGAGGCGGAAGATCGCGCGCACCAGCGGGGGCGCGGCGATGAGCAGCACGATGATCGACTGCACGACGAGGATGATGTCGATGGGGGTCTGGGTGGTGGACTGCATGAGGAAGCCACCGGCCTTGAGCGCCCCGAAGAGCAGGCCCGCCCACAGCGTGCCCCAGGCACGGGCGCGGCCGAGGAGCGCGACGGTGATGGCGTCGAAGCCGTAGCTCGCCGCCACCCCGGCGGTGAGCACCTTCTCCGTGCCGAGCACCTGCGCCGAGCCCCCGAGGCCCGCGAGCGCCCCCGCGACGACCATCGCCACGATGATGACCTTGCTGACGGACACGCCGGCGGTGCGGGCGGCCTCGAGGTTGGCGCCCACCGCCCGCAGCTCGAAGCCGAAGGTCGAGCGCTCCACCAGCCACCAGACGACCGCCGTCACGGCGATCATGAGGAGGAAGCCGAGGTGGAGCCGGAACCCGCTGCCGAGCAGCAGTGGGTAGAGCGACGTCTCCCGGATGTCCGGGGAGATCGGCAGCGAGGAACCGCCGCGCTGGAACGCCGGCTGGGTGAGCAGCCAGCCGATGAAGTAGACGGCGATGTTGTTGAGCATGATCGTGACGATCACCTCGTTGGCGCCGGTGCGGGCCTTGAGCACACCGGCGACGCCGCCGTAGATCGCCCCGCCGAGCGCCGCCGCGACGATGGCGAGGACGACGTGGAGGACGACCGGCAGGTCGAGGGCGAAGCCGACGTACCCCCCGACGATGGCGCCGGCGATGATCTGGCCCTGGCCACCGATGTTGAACATCCCCGCCCGGAACGCCACGGCAATGCCGAGCCCGGTGAAGACGAGCGGCACGGAGAAGACCATCGTCTCGGTCAGCGGGCGGATCGCCCGGGTGAACGTCTCGGCCCGGTAGTCGAAGATCGACCCGCGGAACAGGGCGGTGTAGGAGGAGGCGACGGCGTCCCACGCGGCGGAGAGCAGGTCCCCGGGACGGGCGAAGAAGTAGCCCGCCGCGGCCTGCACCCGGGTGTCGGCGCCGGCGATGAGGACGGCGCTGAGCACGAGCGCGACGACGATCGCGAGCACGGTGACGAGCCAGCTGCCGGACAGGATGTCGCGCACCACCTGCGCGGTACGGCTCGGCGCCGGCCCTTCGGGGACCTGCCGCTGCGAGGCCGGGGAGTCCTCGGCCTGGGCGACGACGTCGCCGGGATGCTCCTCCTTGTGCCGGATCTGCTCCTCGCTCACGGCGCCTCCTCGCTCATGTCGTCGGCCGCGGCCAGGGCGGTGCGGTGTTCGGCGGACTGGGCCCGGGCCTCCTCGAGCGGGACCCCGGCCATCATGAGGCCGAGGACGTCGCGGTCGGTGTCGCCCGGGACGACGCCGACGATGCCGCCGCGGTACATCACCGCGATCCGGTCGGCGAGCGCCATGACCTCGTCGAGCTCGCTGGAGACGAGCAGGACGGCCGTGCCGGTGTCCCGCTCGGCGACGAGCCGCTCGTGGATGAACTCGATGGACCCGACGTCCACGCCACGGGTGGGCTGGGAGGCGACGAGGACGCGCAGCGGCCGGGACATCTCCCGGGCGACGACGACCTTCTGCTGGTTGCCGCCCGACAGCGTGGAGATCGGGTCGGTGACGTCGGTGAGCCGGACGTCGAACTCCTCCGCCCGCCGGCGCGCGTTCTCGACGACGACCCCCGGCAGCACGGTGCCCCACCGCGAGAACGGTGGGGAGTCGTAGAGGTCGAGGACGAAGTTCTCGGCGACGGAGAAGCTGGCGATGACCCCGCTGGTCGAGCGGTCCTCGGGGATGAAGCCGAGCCCGGCGCGCAGCCGGTCCTTGACCGTGGTGCCGACCATCTCCCGGCCGTCAATGCGGATGGAGCCGTGGAGCGGCTCGACGAGCCCGAGGACGGTCTCGGTGAGCTCGGTCTGGCCGTTGCCCTGGACGCCGGCGATGACGACGATCTCCCCGCGTCGCACCGCGAGGTCGACACGGTCGACGGCGACGTTGCCCTTGGGGTCGAGGACGGTGAGCCCGGACAGGACGAGAGCCTCGTCGGCAGGCTGGGCCGGGTCCTTGTCCACGGCCATGCTCACGCTGCGGCCGACCATGAGGGAGGCGAGCTCGGTCTCCGACGACGTCGGGCTCGCCTCGCCGACGACCTTGCCGCGTCGGATGACGGTGATCGAGTCGGCGATCGCGCGCACCTCGCGCAGCTTGTGGGTGATGAAGACGATGGAGGTGCCCTCGGCCTTGAGCTGGCGCATGATCTCGATGAGCTCGTCGGTCTCCTGCGGTGTCAGCACCGCGGTGGGCTCGTCGAGGATGAGGACCTTGGCGTCGCGGGACAGCGCCTTGATGATCTCGACCCGCTGCTGCACCCCGACGGGCAGGTCCTCGATGACGGCGTCGGGGTCGACGTCGAACCCGAAGCGGTCGGAGATCTCGCGGACCCGCTTGGCGGCCTTGCGGCGGTCGATGACGCCCAGCGGGCCGGCCGGCTCGTACCCCAGGGCGACCGACTCGGCGACGGTGAAGACCGGGACGAGCATGAAGTGCTGGTGCACCATGCCGATGCCGGCGGCGACCGCGTCGCCGGGCCCGTCGAAGGTGACCGGCTCGTCGTCGAGCAGGATCTGGCCGTCGTCGGGCTCGTAGAGGCCGTAGAGCACGTTCATCAGGGTGCTCTTGCCGGCTCCGTTCTCACCGAGGAGCGCATGGATCTCCCCCGGCTCGACGACCAGGTCGATGGCGTCGTTGGCGACGAGGGACCCGAA
>DAHVRG010000215.1 GCA_027322565.1 Georgenia sp. | reverse complement strand
TCGCACCCCCAACGGGATTCGAACCCGTGCTACCGCCGTGAAAGGGCGGGGTCCTAGGCCGCTAGACGATGGGGGCCCGTTCGGACGCCCGTGACGCCGTGGCGCCCCAGAACCTCGTACAGCATACGGGTAGACGAGCGCTCGGGGCAAAACGCGCCGGTGTGGCGTGCGGCACGTCCCGCGCTCAGGCGGACGCGGAGTGCTGCGGCTCGTCGGCGACGGCGGTGAGCTGCCACTGGACGGTGGTGCGCAGCTCGCTCAACGTCGCGGCCTGCGGGTTGTCCTCGAGGTGACGCGGCAGCGCGACGACGAAGCACAGGTCGGCCTGCTCGGTGCTGTTCGGTCCGAGCTCGACCGCGCCGGTGTCCTCGGTGTCGAGCGGCGAGCCCATGGGGACGAGGTCGGTGCCGGTCGCCTCCGGGCCGCACTCGGTGCCCTCGTCCAGCTTCCGCACCCCGTACTCCAGGGCGCTGAAGAGCGTGCCGCTGCCGCGGTTGACGGCGGGCTCGAGGGCGACGGTGCCACCTGTGGACCGGGCGTCGGTGCGCAGGGAGAGCGGGGCGTACACCGCGGTGCCGGGCGTCAGACCGCTGACGTCGACGGCGAAGTTGAGCCGGGCCGCCCGTTCACCGTCGTTGGCCTCCTGCCACGCCTGACCCTGGTGGGTGCGGACCTGGACAACGAACTCGCCGGTGCCGAACACCGCGTCGGCCTGCGCCTGGTTGCTCCACGGGGCGGCGAGGGTGATAGCGGCACACAGGCCAAGAACGAGACCACCGCCTACCAGTGCGGTGGCCCTCGGGGAGCGTCTGCGCGTCGTCGTCGGAAGCATCGCCAATACGTTCATCCTCCAGTCAGTGTCCACCTACACGGTTCAACGGCCACTGCGCCGGCAAGATTCCGAGTCCCGCGGCGGCCGGGGCGTGATCTTCGTCACATCCTCCCGAGGCCACAGCCCCCACGTCACCAGGGCGGCGACGGCCACCGCCGTCGCGCCGAGCACCACCGGCCGCTGGAGCCGGCCGACCAGCCACCCGACCCCGGGTACCGACCACAGCACCCGCCGGACGGTCGGTACCCGGTACGTCTCCGCGTCGGGGGCGGCGTTCGCGTCGCCCTGGAGAGTGAGCGTGACCGGGTCGGTCCCCCGCCCGACGTCGACCACACGGTGCGTCACCGGCAGCCGGCCGGGGCGGTCGACCGTGACGACGTCCCCGATCTCGACGACGTCGGACCCCACCTCCTGCACGACGGCGAGACTGCCCGCCGGGATCGTCGGTGCCATCGAGCCGGTGCGGAAGAGCACGAGGGAGACGCCGCGCGCCCAGGCCAGGACGACGAGGAGGAGGCACACCGCGCCGGCGGCGGCGGCGAGGGTCAGCACCCGGTCGCCGAAGGGGAGGGAGCGGGCGCGCCGCGTGCTCGGTGCACGATCGGCCACGGCGGTCAGTCGGCCGGGTCGGCGGAGACGGCCGCGAGCTCCCAGACCGGCGTGACCTGCTGGTTCTGCAGCGCGGTGTCGGCGCCGGCCTCACGCGGGAGGGTGACCGCGAAGCACAGGTCGACGGGCGCGGCGCCCTGCGCACCGAGCTCTACGGCGCCGGCGGGCGAGCCGGCCGTGAGGCCGCCGTCCACGAGGACCGCGTCCGGTGACGCGGCGGAGACGGCGTCCGGGCCGCAGCTCGCGCCGTCCGGGAGCGTGACGACCCGGTAGGTGAGCGCCTCGAACAGCGCCTGCTCACCGGCGGTCGGGCTCCCCAGCGGGTCAGCGCCTGCGAGGGTCACGGAGCCGGCGACCGACGTCTCGTCGGTGCGCAGCGACACCGGTGCGTAGACGGTGTCACCGGGGGTGAGGCGCTCGGCGAGCGGCATCGCGAACTCGAGGCGGGCGGGTGCGTCCGCTGGGCCCTCGACCCAGCCGGCCGACTCCTCGGTCCGGACCTGGACGTTGAAGGAGCTCGTGCCGAAGGTCGCCTCGACGTAAGCCTCGTCGGTCCAGGTGGCGAGGGTGACGGCCGCCCCCACACCGAGCACGAGGCCGCCGGCGAGCAGCGCCTTCGCCTGCCTCGTGCGGGTGGTGGTCTGGGATGCCGGCGACATGGGACCTCGTTTCGGGACTCGAGATGTGCCCCCCGCCGTCGCTTCGATCCTCGCGTGACGCGACCCGGGCGAGGCGGGGACCTAGGTCCCGCTCGGGCTGTGAGATCCGCCGCTCCGCCGGCCCCTGGAGGGTGGGCGATGATGGGGACATGGTCGAGATGTCCCGTGCCGAGTTCGAGGAGGCCGTCAGCGACGGGCTCGACCTCGTGCCGCCGGAGCTGACCGCCCAGATGGACAACGTCGTCGTGCTCGTCGAGGACGAGCCGCCGGCCGACGCCGGTGACCCTGACCTGCTCGGCCTGTACGAGGGCACCCCGCTCACCGAGCGCGACTCGTGGTGGGCGGCCGGCTCCCTCCCGGACCGCATCACGATCTTCCGCGGGCCCACGCTGCGCATGTGCGAGAGCCGCGAGGAGGTCATCGAGGAGGTCGCCGTGACGGTCGTGCACGAGATCGCCCACCACTTCGGCATCGCCGACGAGCGGCTCCACGAGCTCGGGTGGGCCTGATGGGACACGGCCACCACCACACCGCCGCCGGCGCCCACCGCCGGCGCCTGCTCGCCGCCTTCCTCGTCACCGCGACGGTCATGGTGGTCGAGGCAGTCGGGGGCTGGCTCTCCGGCTCCCTGGCCCTGCTCGCGGACGCGGGGCACATGCTCTCCGACACGGCGGCGCTCGCGCTTGCGCTCGGCGCCACGTGGCTGGCCTCCCGGCCCGCCCGCGGGCGGTGGACCTTCGGCTGGCAGCGGGCGGAGATCCTCGCGGCACTGGTCAACGGCGTCATCCTGCTCGTCGTCGGGGTGGTGGTCGTCGTCGAGGGGGTCGGGCGGCTCGGTACCGAGCCGGAGATCGGCACCGGCCTCATGCTGACGATCGGGATCGTCGGCCTCGTCGCCAACCTCGTGTCCCTCTGGCTGCTCAGCGCCGGGCGGGAGGAGAGCCTCAACGTGCGCGGCGCCTACCTCGAGGTGCTCGGTGACCTGCTCGGCTCGGCCGCGGTGCTCGTCGCCGCCGTCGTCATCGCGACGACCGGGTGGACCCCGGTCGACGCGCTCGCGTCCATCGCGATCGGCCTGTTCATCATCCCGCGGGCCGCGGTGCTGCTCCGCGACGTGGCCCGGGTGCTCCTCGAGGGCGCCCCGCAGGACATGTCCCTGGACACCCTGCGCGAGCACATGTGCGGTGTCGAGGGCGTCGTCACCGTCCACGACCTGCATGCCTGGACGATCACGTCCGGTGTCCCGGTCGTCTCCGCCCACGTCGTCGTCGAGGACGAGGTGCTTCACCCGGACCGGTTCTGCGTCGTGCTCGACGCCCTCCAGCACTGCCTCGAGGGCCACTTCGACGTCGAGCACTCCACGCTCCAGCTCGAGCCGCGCGGCCACAAGGCGACCGAGGTCCGGCTCCACGACTGAGCCGGTGGCCGGCCCCGCCGCTCAGGTCTCCGGGCCGTCGGCGTCGAGCACCTCCTCGTCGGTGATCTCGCCGGAAGGGCGGTCGTCCCCGGAGCTCATCACCGTGCCGGCGCTGATGTCCACCGCCACGGGGGAGTCGGCGTTGCCCTCGAAGGTCGGGAGCTCGGTGCCCCCCGGGTCGTCGTAGGGGGCGGTGAGCAGGGTGGCGGTGGCCCACCCGCGGGTGAGCAGCTCGTGGTCGGACCCGGGCTCCTCGCGTGCGGTGACGCCGGAGTAGGTGAGGACGACGTAGCCCTTGCCCTTCTCCCGGACCCGGGCCTGCACGGCGCCGAAGCTCGCCAGGTGGGCGGGGCGCAGGCCGCGCAGCTGCTCCGGCGGGACGTCGGGCACGGTGACGTTGAGCACCCGTTCGTCGTCCTCCGGCTGCTCGAGCAGCCACTCGAACGCCCTGCTTGTCACGAGCCGGGCCGTCGACCAGTGCTGGGGGCTGGCGGAGGCGATCGAGACGGCGAGCGCGGGGATGCCCTGGGTGGCGGCGGACAGTGCCGCGCCGACGGTGCCGGAGTGGAGCGTCGCCCGGCCGGTGTTCGCGCCCAGGTTCACCCCCGAGAGGACGACGTCCGGACGGTCGCCGAAGGCGCCGTAGGCCGCGACGAAGGCGATGAGGGCCGGGGCCGCCTTGACGCCGTAGGACGTGACGCCGTCGGGCAGGCCGGGCGGCCGCTCGTCGACGAGGGCGAGCCGGCCGTCGACCTCCTGCGCGGTCAGTGACGCGCTGGCGCCGGAGTACTGGCGGTGCGGCGCGGCGACCACGACCTCGCACCCCGCGGCGAGCGCGACGTCCGCGAGCACGGTGAGGCCCTCGGACTGGATGCCGTCGTCGTTCGTGATGAGCACCCGCATCTCAGCTCTTCTCCTCTCTCGTGGTGGCCGGCTCCGCCGTGGCCGCGGCGACGGCGGGGGAGGCGGGGCGCTGCCTCCGCCGCTCCGCGGGCTGCGTGAGGTCAGCGACGCCGATCCGGCCGGCGAACCGCTCGATCTGCTCCCGGCGCCCGGTGCCCAGGCCCCGCCGGGTGACGTTGAGGGCACCGGCCGCGGCGCCCAGCCGTGCGGCCTCGACGACGCTCGCCCCTCGCCCGAGTGCGACGGCGACGCCGGCCGTCATCGAGTCCCCGGCCCCGCGGTGGTCCAGCGGGGTGACGACGGGGCCGACGAGCAGGCGTGCGGTCTCGTCCGTGACGAGCAGGGTGGGCTCACCCGCCCGGGAGATGAGCATCGCGCCGACCCCCTGGGAGACCAGCCGGTGCCCAGCGGCCCGGAGCTGCTCCACCGCGTCACCGTCGGTCAGCCCGGCGGCCTGGAGCTCCTCGTGGCTCATCTTCAGCACGGTCGGGCCCTCGGCGGCCGCCGCCCGTGCCGGCTCGCCGGACAGGTCCGCGACGATGGGCTTGTCGACGCTGCGTACGTCGCGCACGAGCCGGGAGAAGAAGCTCGGGGGCAGCACCCGCTCCGGCTCGGCACCGGTGAGGACGAGCACGTCCGACTCGAGCGCCTCGACGAGCACCGTGCCGTAGAGGTCGTCGAGCTCGTGCCGGGTGAGCTGGGGCGGGACCATGTGCGCCAGGGTCTGCCGGTCGCCGCTGCGCCGGTCGTGGACGTACGC
>DAHVRG010000205.1 GCA_027322565.1 Georgenia sp. | reverse complement strand
GGGCATCATCGGCGACCTCACCGGCAAGGTCCTCGCGGAGGCGGTCACCGAGGTCCTCGACGGCGGGAGCTCGGTCGAGGAGTCCTTGCCGCTCGTCCTCACCGGCCGCGCGGCGCTGCGGGCGGAGGTCGAGGCCCACGGCGTCGTCGTCTCCTTCCGTGCCGTCCCGATCACCGAGAACGGGCAGCGGCGGGGCGCCGTCCTCCTCTGTCGTGACGTCACCGAGGTGCGGCGGCAGGAGCTCGAGCTGCTCACCAAGGACGCGACCATCCGGGAGATCCACCACCGGGTGAAGAACAACCTGCAGACGGTCGCGGCCGTGCTTCGCCTGCAGTCGCGCCGCTCGGACAACCCGGAGGTGCGGGGTGCGTTGGGCGACGCGATCCGTCGGGTCTCCACCATCGCGCTCGTCCACGACATGCTCTCCCAGATCATCGACGAGATCGTCGACTTCGACACCCTGTTCGTCCGGGTGCTGCGCCTGTCCGCGGACGTCGCGGCGGGGGAGGGGCACGTGCGGACGGAGGTCCGCGGGCGGTTCGGTGAGGTGCCGGCGGACGACGCGACCGCCCTCGCCGTCGTCCTCACCGAGCTCGTCACCAACGCCGTCCAGCACGGCCTGGGCCGGGACGGCGGCACGGTCGTCGTCAGCGCCGAGCGCGACGGTCGGGACCTCGAGGTCACCGTCCGGGACGACGGACGCGGCATGGAGGAGGGCAGCGTGCTCGGCGGGCTCGGCACGCAGATCGTCTCCACACTCGTCCGCGGTGAGCTCGGCGGGACGATCGAGTGGCGGCCGGCCCCCGGCGGGGGGACGGAGGTCGTCGTCCGCGCGCAGATCGGCGACGCCCGCTAGTCAGGCGGGTCCGTCGGTCCGGCGCCGGCGCCGCCGGCGCCCGCGCCGACCCGTGCGGCTCCAGACGAACCAGGCCACCGCGCCGACCATGGCGGCGATGACCACCCACTGGAGGATCCCCGTGTACCGCTCGACGACGTGCCACTGCTCGCCCAGCAGGTAGCCGGCACAGACGAGCACGGTGTTCCAGATCGCCGAGCCCGCGGTGGTCAGCGCGACGAAGCGGGGCAGCGGCATGCGCTCGATCCCGGCGGGGATGGAGATGAGGCTGCGGAAGATCGGCAGCATCCGTCCGAAGAAGACGGCCTTGGGGCCGTGCCGGGCGAACCACCGCTCGGTGTTGTCGATGTCGTGCGCGTCGACGAGCGGGAGTCGGTCGGCGATCGCGCGCAGCCGGCGGATGCCGAGCCCGGCGCCGAGCCCGTAGAGCGCGAGGGCGCCGACGACGGATCCGCCGATGGTCCACAGGATGACGCCGACGAGTGAGAGGTCGCCCTGGCTGGCGGTGAACCCGGCCAGCGGGAGGACGACCTCGCTGGGGATCGGTGGGAAGAGGTTCTCCAGCGCGATGGCGATCGCGGCGCCGGGCCCGCCGAGGGTCTCCATGAGGGAGATGGCGAAGTCGGTGACGCCGGCGAAGAGCCCGTCACCACCCCCCTGGACGGAGGAGGCCCCCGGTGCCGCGATGGGCGCCGGGGGCCTGCTCGGGAAGATCGTCAAGCTCAGGAGGCAGCGCGGCGGGCGCGCGCGGTGCGCCGCTTGAGAGCGCGCCGCTCGTCCTCCGACAGCCCGCCCCACACACCGGCGTCCTGGCCGTTCTCCATCGCCCACTTGAGGCAGGTGTCGACGACGTCGCACCGGCGGCAGACGGCCTTGGCCTCCTCGATCTGCAACAGGGCAGGTCCGGTGTTGCCGATCGGGAAGAAGAGCTCCGGGTCCTCGGTGAGGCAAGCAGCGTTGTGACGCCAGTCCATGGCTAAGCAACTCCTTTTCGGCGCAGCACCGGGCCGCGTGTGATCGTGGAGGGTGCGGCCCGGAAATGACTGCCCCCAACCCTCACACGACCACCCGGCCGGAACAAGGGGGTGACGGCGGTGAACTGGGCCTCAGCGACAGTGGTGTTCGTCACATGCGTCACAGGACGTACGCTCGGGGCCGTGACCACCGACAAGCCCGTTCGGCCGCCCGTGCCCCTGCTCCTCGCCCTCCTTCTCGTCCTCGTCGAGGTCGGGGCCATCGTGGCGCTGAGCGTCGGGATGCTCGTCGAGGTGCTCGCCGGGCGGAGCACGGCACCGGGAGTCACCGCCGTCCTCGCCGTCATCTTCCTCGGCCTGGTCGCGGTGCTCCTCGCGGCCGTGCGCGCCCTCCACGGGCGCCGGCGGTGGGGCCGTGGACCGGTCGTCACCTGGCAGCTGCTCGTGCTGGCGATCGGCGTCTCGCAGGCGGACACCCTCACCTGGTGGCTGGTCGCCCTCCTCGTCGTCGTGCCGGTCGCGGTCACCGTCGGGCTGCTGCTGCCGTCGTCCGTCGCGTGGACGAACAGCACGTCCCCGCCGCGCGCGGTCGCCTGACCGCCGTCCGCGGTCCACTTGGGGCTGAGCGGTCGAGAATGCCGGGACCCCGCCACGTCGCGGGACGTGACGGGGTCCGTCGTCGTCGGTGCCGGCCCTCCATCCGGCACCGACGGGTCTACTCGGCCGCGAGCGCGGCCACGGGCGGGGTCCGCACCGCGCTGCGCGCCGGCAGCACCGACGCGGCCAGCCCGGCGAGGACGGCGACGCCGAGGATCGCGGCGAGGTGGCCCCACGGGACGGCGAGCGACAGGTCACCGGACCGGCCGAGGATCACCGCGGTCCCCGCCCAGCCGTAGACCAACCCGAGCACCGCCCCGACGCACACCCCGCCGAGGGCGAGGATGACCCCCTCGACGGCGAGCATGGCGCGCAGCTGGCCCCGGGTCAGCCCCATCGCCCGGAGCAGGGCCGACTCACGGCGCCGTTCGATGACCGACAGGGACAGGGTGTTGGCCACCCCGATGAGCGCGATGACGACCGCGACCGCGAGCAGCCCGACGACGATCGCGAGCAGGGTGTTGACGACCTGCTCGAAGATCTCCCGTTCGGCGGCGGGGCCGGTGACCAACGGCGTCGAGGCGTCGGGATCCCCGGCGGCGAGCTCGGTGAGGCGGTCCTGGACGTCGCGGATCGTCGTGGCCGAGCCGGCGTCCTGGAGCCGTGCCCAGAGCTGCGTCGTCGCCACGTCCTGCCCCAGGCGCTCCGCGAGCTCGGTCGACGCGTAGGCCTCGCTGCCCAGGTCCGCGACCACGACGGTGACGACGACCCCGTCACCGAGGGTGAGCTGGTCGCCCTCCTCGACCGTCATGTCCCGGGCCCACAGGGGACCGGCGACGACAGTGGTGTCCGACAGCCCGTCGAACAGCGTCGGGTCCCGCATGATGTCGGCGACCGCGGCGCGGTCCACGACCGTCACGGGGATCTCGAGGTACCTGTCGCTCGGGCCGCCGTCGCTCAGCGGCAGCGTCGTGGCGGAGACCTCGGCGACGTCCACGACGCCCTCGGCATCGCGCACCGCCTCGACCTGGGACGGGGTCAGGGCCGTGTTCTGCCCCGTGTCCGGGTCCCAGAAGGTCGACTCCACGGACATGTCGACGGGGTACTGCGCCCGCAGCATCGAGTCGAGGCTCGCCCGGGTGCTCACCGCTCCGGTGGACATGAGCGTGACGAGGGTGACGCCGATGACCAGGGCGGTTGCGGTGGCCGCGGTGCGGCGCGGGTTGCGGACAGCGTTCACCGTGGCGATCCGCGCGGTCGTGCCGCCCCCGAGCCGGGCGCCGGCGCCGCCGAGGAGCCGTACCACCGTGGGGACGACGAACACCATGCCGAGCATGACACCGGCGAAGGAGACGACGCCGCCGACGATGCCGAGGGCGAGCCCGCCGAGCATGGCGGTCTCCTCGTCGATGCCTTCGTTCGCGGCGAGCAGCGGCGCGGCCGCGACCATGAGCCCACCGCCGACGAGCAGGACGAGCGAGGCCGCCAGCCGGACGCGGGAGGACCGTCGGGGGTCCGGCGGCTGCGGGGGCCGGAGCGCCGCCAACGGGGACACCGAGGTGGCCGCATGAGCGGGGGACAGCGCGGCGAGCCACGTGACCAGCGCGCCGGTGATGACCGGGACGAGGACGACGGCGGGGGTGATCCGCACCGAGTCGGGCAGCGGGAAGGGCAGGTCGGCACCGCCGAGCACCCAGAGGGCAGCCATGGCGAGGCCGACGCCGAGGAGGAGCCCGGCGACACCGGAGAGGACGCCGAGCAGGAGCGCCTCGGTGAGCACCGAGCGGCGGATCTGCCCCCGCGTCGCGCCCACGGCACGGAGCAGGGCGAGGACGTGGGTGCGCTGGGCGACGATGACCTGGAAGGTGTTGGTGATGACGATCGCGGCGACGATCATCGCCAGGGCACCGAACGCGAGGACGACGGCGGTGAGCATGTAGCCCTGCCCGGTGATCGCGGACAGCGTCTCCTGGGCGTACTCCTCGCCGGTCTGGACGACGTCGTGCGGGAGCGCGGCGCCGACCGCCGCGGCGGCGTCCTCCGGGTGCGTACCGTCGTGGGCGCGGACGAGGAGCTGGTGGTAGCCGACGTCGTGGCCGGCCGCGCGCACCCAGGCGTCGCGCTGGTCCGGTGTCACGAGCGCGACCGTGCCCCCGCCGGTGAGCACCGACGGGTCCTCCACGACCCCGACGAGGGCGAGGTCGTCCTCGAGCAGCGGGGGCTCCTCGTCGTCGGGCCCGGCGAGCATCCACAGGTCCGCCGAGAGGTTGACACTGTCTCCGAGGTCGAGCTCGAGGCGCTCGGCCGTCGACTTGCTCAGCGCCACCTCGCCGCTGCCCGTGGGGAGCCGCCCCTCGACGGGCTCATGGGTGGACAGGCCGGGGGAGCCGACGGCGGAGAGCGGCGCCCAGTCCTGCCGGCCGCCGGCCGCGACCGAGGCGAAGACGTCGAGGGAGCCGTCGGCGACGGAGACCT
>DAHVRG010000006.1 GCA_027322565.1 Georgenia sp. | reverse complement strand
TCGTCGTCGGCCTTGAGGGCGTCGACCTCGACGGAGATGTCGGAGAAGTCCGGCAGCTCGATCTCGGGGCGGACGTCGACCTCGGCGGTGAACTCGACGACGTCGCCGTCCTCCAGCTTGGTCACGTCGACCTCGGGCTGGCCGATGACCTTCAGGTCGTGCTCCTCGACGGCCTGGGCCGCGCCGGGTCGAGCCGCGAGCTCCTCGTGCCGTCCGGGATCGACGCGTACGAGCAGTCCCCCGTTCCTCAGCGCCCCGACGAGGAGCTTCTCGCGGACCATGAGGGCGCGGGTGCCGAGCATCCGCACCTCCCGCACAGTCGCCTCGGCCGCCAGCAGCTCCCTCAGCCTCTCGACCAGGTCGTCCTGCTCGGACATCGCGGACCTCCCCAGGCATCGTCGGAAAGATTCTGCCCTACCCGCCGGCGCGCGTACGACCCTGGGACAGAGGTGCACTCACGCTCGGGCCCCGGCATCCCAGGGTGCGCCTACCGACACTGCAGTGGCCCCCCCGCAAAAACACCTGAGCCGCGGCACCGTCTTTCAACCTCTCGACGATGTCGCGGCTCAGGACCGAGTCGGGCTGGCGGGATTTGAACCCACGACCCCTTGACCCCCAGTCAAGTGCGCTACCAAAATGCGCCACAGCCCGTACGGCTCGCGAACGAACCTGAACGAGGATACCGCAGGTTCCCCTCACGCCCGTACTCCGCACCGCCGCTGTGCGTGGCGTCACACCGCGTGAACGCCACCCCGCTCAGTGGGCCGCTCCCTCCCCCGCCTGCTCGAGCCGGACCTTCTCGGCCACCACCACTCCGAGGCCGAGCAGCGCGACTGCCATGACGGCCGTCGCCTCCCACGGCGCCAGGCGGTACAGCCCGACGAGCGTGACGAGCAGGACCAGGAGCAGTGCCCTGCGCAGCACCTGGAACGCCTGGTACCGGTCGCGCCCCATCATCCGGAACCCCCACCCCCCGACACCGACGGCCGCGGCCGAGGACCCGGCGACGAGCCAGCGCGCCCAGCTGGGCTCCCCCTCGAGGAGCGCCACCATCAGCGCCCCGCCGACGGCGAGAACGAGGAGCCCACCGGCGACCGCCGGCGTCCACGACCCGCGCACCAAGCGACCGAGCAACGCGCGGATCTTGCGGGTGGCGAGCTCGAGCGGGTCGGGGAGCTCGCTGTGGTCCTCCGGCACGACGGCGAGCAGCGCCTCGACCTCCGCCTCACCGCGACCGCCCCTCCCCTGCCGCAGGAGGTCGAGGGCGACCTCCCGCCGGTGCGGGCTGAGCCCGCCGGCGAGGCCGGCGACGGCGTGGTCGGCGGCCGCGGCCAGCCGTTCGCTCGGGTGTGGGGGCCGGCGGCCGTGCAGCGCGTCGGCGGCGATCATGAGCACGACGAGCGTGACGTACATGATCATCGGCGCCGGCTGGAAGAAGTAGTCGTTGTCGTTCGTGAGGAACTTGCCCACCTCGTCGATGAACAGCCCGAACCCGATCCCCCCGACGAACGCCGCCGGCGGGCGGACGACCGGCCCGGCGAAGGACAGCAGCAGGACCATCGCCACCGCCATGAACAGCCCGCCCCACAGCACGTGCGCGACGTGCAGCGTCTCCCCGCCGATCTGGGGGAAACCGGTGAGCTGGAGGTAGCCGCGGGTGACGACGATGGTCGCCACCGTGGTGAGGACGAACCCGAGGACGTGCTCGCTCGCGCGGGGGTCACGGGGCAGCCCCCACCGCAGGAGCACGTGGCGCCGGGAGACGTCCATCAGCGGCGGCGCTTCTCCCGCACCCGGACGCTGATCTCGATCGGCGTGCCGGCGAACCCGAACGTCTCGCGCAGCCGTCGTTCGATGAACCGCCGGTAGCCGCGCTCGATGAACCCGGTGGCGAAGAGGACGAACCGCGGAGGGCGGTTGTCGGCCTGGGTGCCGAAGAGGATGCGCGGCTGCTTGCCGCCCCGCACCGGATGCGGGTGGGCGGCGGTGAGCTCGCCGAGGAAGGCGTTGAGCCGTCCCGTGGAGATCCGGGTGTCCCAGCCGTCCAGCGCGGTGTCGAGCGCCCTGACCAGCCGGTCGACGTGCCACCGGGTCTTCGCGGAGACGTTCACCCGGGGCGCCCACTGGATCTGGACGAGCTCGGTGTCGATCGAGCGCTCGAGAAGGAAGCGCTTGTCCTCGTCCATGAGGTCCCACTTGTTGTAGGCGATGACGAGCGCGCGGCCCGCGTCCACCACCTGCTGCACCACGCGGACGTCCTGCTCGGTGAGCGGTTCGGCCGCGTCGATGAGGACGATGGCGACCTCGGCCTTCTCCAGCGCGGCCTGGGTGCGCAGTGAGGCGTAGAAGTCCGCGCCCTTCGTCTGGTGCACCCGCCGGCGGATGCCTGCCGTGTCGACGAACCACCACGGCCGCCCGCCGAGCACGACGAGCTCGTCGACGGGGTCCCGGGTGGTGCCGGCGACGTCGTCGACCACCACCCGCTCCTGCCCGGCGAGGGCGTTGAGGAGGCTCGACTTGCCCACGTTCGGCCGTCCGACCAGTGCCACCCGCCGCGGGCCGCCCTCGGGCAGTGGGGACGCCACCTGGGAGACCTCCGGGAGGACCTCCATGACGGCGTCGAGCACGTCTCCCGAGCCGCGGCCGTGCAGCGCCGAGACGGGCCACGGCTGCCCGAGCCCGAGCGACCACAGGGACGCGGCGTCGGACTCCTGGAGCGGGGAGTCGACCTTGTTCGCGACGAGGACCACGGGCTTGCCCGACTGCCGGAGCAGCCGCACGACCTGCTCGTCGGTGCTCGTCGGCCCGACGGTCGCGTCGACGATGAACAGGACGGCGTCGGCCAGCTCGACGGCGACCTCCGCCTGGTCGGCGACCCGCGCGTGCAGCCCCCGGGCATCGTGCTCCCACCCGCCCGTGTCGACGACGGTGAACCGGCGCCCGGCCCACTCGGCGGGGTAGCTCACCCGGTCCCGCGTGACCCCGGGCACGTCCTGGACCACAGCCTCGCGCCGCCCGAGGATCCGGTTGACGAGGGTCGACTTGCCGACGTTCGGACGGCCGACGACGGCGAGCACCGGCAGCGGCGGCTCAGGGGCTCGCGTGTCTGGGGCGGCGTCGGCGGTGGCGAGCAGCGCGGCGTCGTCCTCGTCGAGGACGTAGTCCTCCAGGCCGGCGCGCAGGGCGGCGGCCCGCTGCTCCTCGTCGTCCGGGGTCGGCGGGACGTCATGGGGTTCGGTCACGCCCGCCATTGTTCCCTGCGTTGCCGCCGGGACGCGAACGACCCGACCCGCCCGCGCGTCAGGTCAGCCCGGCGTCGTGGACGCACAGCGCGATCTGGACGCGGTTGCTCGCCTCGAGCTTGGTGAGGATCCGCCCGATGTGGGTCTTGACGGTCGCCAGCCCGAGGTACAGCTCCGCGGCGATCTCCGCGTTCGACATGCCGCGGCCGATGGCGACCGCGACCTCCCGCTCCCGGTCGGTGAGCCGGGCGACGCGCTCCTCGGCGGTGAGCCTGCGCGAGCTGTCCCGGTCCCGCGTCGCCGCGCTGATGACCTGGGCGGTGACGCTCGGGGAGAGCATCGGCTCGCCGCGCGCGGCGCGCACGACCGCCTCGACGAGGTCGGCCGGCGGGGTGTCCTTGAGGAGGAACCCGGCCGCACCGTGCCGCAGCGCGGTGAGCACCATCTCGTCGGTGTCGAAGGTCGTGAGCACGATGACCCGCGCCGTCGCTCCCCGCTCGGTGAGCCGGCGGGTGGCGGCCAGGCCGTCCAGGCCCGGCATGCGGATGTCCATGAGGACGACATCGGGACGTTCCCGCTCGACGACGGTGAGCGCAGCGTGGCCGTCGGCCGCCTCCCCCACGACGTCGACGGCCTCGCTGCCGCCCAGGATGAGCCGCAGCCCCGCACGCACGAGGCCGTCGTCGTCCACCACCACGACCCGGACCGGTGCCACCGTCACTCGTCCTCCTCCCAGGGCAGCCACGCCCGCACCGTGAACGAGCCGTCCGGGTCACGCCCGTGCTCGAGCACGCCCCCGGCCAGCTCCACCCGCTCCGCCAGCCCGATGAGCCCGAGCCCGGCGCCCGGCGCGGCCGGTACCGCGGGCGCGGACCCGGCGGGTGGTGCACCGTTGTCCACCTCGACCGTGAGCAGTCCGCCCGGACCGCCCGCCACCCGGACGACGACGGCACTGCCCGGGGCATGCTTGCAGGCGTTGGTCAGGGCCTCCTGGACCACCCGGTAGGCGGTGCGGGAGACCGTGGCCGGAAGGGTCGCCGCCCCCTCGAGGGACCCGTCCGGCAGGTCGGCGCAGTCGAGCGTGACGTCGACGGTCGGGCGGGCGGCAGCGAGGAGCTCACCGACGCGCTCGAGGACCGGCTGGGGCGGCTCGGCGACCGCGTCCTGCTCCCGGCCACCGCCGGTGCCGGCACGGAGCACCCCGAGGACCTCCCGCAGCTCGGACAGGGCCCGATGCGCGTTGTCCCGGATGACCCCGGCCGCCTCGGCGGTCTCCTCGCGGCTCAGGTCGGTGCGGTAGGCGAGCGCTCCGGCGTGCATCGCGACGAGGGAGATCCGGTGGGCGAGGACGTCGTGCATCTCGCGGGCGATCCGGGTGCGCTCCGCCTCCCGGGCTGCCTCCGCCTTTGCCGCCTGCTCGCGCTCGGCGGTCTCGGCGCGCAGCCGCAGCGTGCTCAGCAGCTCGCGGCGGGCCCCGACGTAGTAGCCGGTGGCCACACAGGTGGCCCCCATCCCGATGGCGACACCTCCGGACAGCGCGGCGAGCCCCACGCCGATGGGCTCCTCGAGGATCGTCGGCCGCCACACGAGCTCGTAGCAGACCGAGGCCGCGGCCCAGACGGTGACCACGGGAACCACCCGGCGCCACCTCCGCCACGTGGAGACCGACACGGTGGCGACGGCGGCAGCCCCGATGGCGGCGGCCGACACGGCCGTGAGCAACCCGGTGGCCACGCCGGTGAGCCGGGGGAACCGGCGGCGCAGCGGGAGGACACCGAGCGCCACGACACCGAGCAGGGCGTCGAGGACGAGTGCGGCACCGATCCGGGCCTCGAGCGAGGGGCTCACCTGTTCCCCGTCCTCCGGGATGAGATCGGCGCCGACCGCGAGCCACAGGGCGAGCGCGATGCCGATCGCCGCCAGGTACCGCCAGACGCGCGACCACGGACGGAGCGGTGGCGGTGGCACCGCCGTCGCGCGGGACGCCTCTGCCGCGGGTACCGGCGCCGGGAGCGCCGACGGGAGGGCCACGGACTGCATGCCGTCAGCCTAGGGAACCGGGCGGCGGGTCCGGTCCACCGGCCGGCTCCGCCGGGTCCACCCAAAGGTGGACCGTGACGAGCCCACTTGCCGATCCCCGGCGGCACCTGCGCGGCGAGAGTCGTCGTCATGATCACAGCCGAGAACCTCACCAGACGCTACGGCGACCAGCTCGTCGTCGACACCGTCTCCTTCACCGCCCTCCCCGGACGTGTCACCGGCTTCCTCGGCCCCAACGGCGCCGGGAAGTCGACGACCATGCGGATGCTCACCGGGCTCACGCGCCCGACCGCGGGCCGGGCGACCGTCCTGGGCTCACCGTTCACGGAGCTGGACAACCCGGGCCGGCAGGTCGGGGTCCTGCTCGACGCCTCCGCCCAGCACGCCGGCCGCACCG
>DAHVRG010000190.1 GCA_027322565.1 Georgenia sp. | reverse complement strand
CTGGGGCGATGGGACGCACCTGGACCGTGGCGGCGACGGCGACCGCCGCACTGCTCGCGCTCACCGCCTGCGCACAGACCACGTCGGACGGCACCGCCGCCGGGGCGGACGCCCCGCTGCAGGACGCCTACGGCCTCACCGGCATGACCGGCCGGGAGATCGTCGACCACCTCGACCGGCTTCCCGCCGAGGCGCGGCCGACCGGCCTGCTGGCGTCGGTCCGCGCCGGGGAGCTCCTCCTCACCGACGGCACCGCGGAGGTCACCGTCGACCTCCCGGAGGACGGGCGCTACGTCGCCGTCGCCCCGTTCGTCGAGACCACCCACGAGTGCTACTACCACTCACTCACCACCTGCCAGGGCGAGCTCGTCGAGCGGGAGGTCGACGTCACGGTGACGACGGACGACGGCGCGGTGCTCGTCGACGAGACGACGACCACCCAGCCCAACGGCTTCGTCGGGTACTGGCTGCCCCGCGACGTCGAGGGCACCATCGAGGTCGGCTACGACGGGCGCACCGGGTCCGTCCCGCTCGCCACGGGGCCCGACGACCCCACCTGCGTCACGACCCTCCGGCTCGGGTAGCAGGAGTCCGGCCCCCGGCGGCAAGGAGGGCCCTGTCACCGCCGGGAGCCGGATCCTGGTCATTGGATGCGCGCGATCGGCATGCCCTGCCGGACGGAGTCGTCCTCGGCGACGAGGAGCTCGACAGTGCCGTCGACGGGCGCGACGACCTCCGCGTCCACCTTGGCCACCTGCACCTCGGCGATGAGCTGGCCCCGGGAGACCCGGTCACCGTCGCCGACGTACCAGGTGGCCAGCACGCCCTCGGCCGAGGGGTCGGTCTCGTCGACCGGCGGGAACAGCACCTCGGTCACGCCAGCACCGCCCTGATCGCCGCCTCGATCCGGTCGTGCCGCGGCAGGACGGCGTACTCGAGGTCGTGCGCGTAAGGGATCGGGATGTCCGGCATCGTCACCCGCTGCACCGGGGCGCGGAGCAGCGTCGGGTCGTGGTCGGTGACCGTCGCGACGACCTCACCCGAGAGCCCGAAGGAGAGGTAGTCCTCGTCGACGACGACGAGCCGGCCGGTCTTGGCGACCGACTCGAGGATCGCCGCCCGGTCCAGCGGGACGAGGGAGCGTAGGTCGAGCACCTCGGCGCTGACCCCTTCCCCGGCGAGCTGCTCGGCGACGTCGAGGGCGTGGTGGACGGACAGCGAGAGCGTGACGACGGAGACGTCGCTGCCCTCCCGCGCCACCCGCGCCTTGCCGATGGGCACGACGTGCTCCCCCTCGGGCACGACGTCGATCGAGCGCTTGTTCTTCGCCATCCACGGCAGCCCCATGATGCCCTTGTGGAACATGTAGACCACCGGGTCGTCGTCGCGGATGGCGGCGGTCATCAGCCCCTTGGCGTCGGCCGGGTTCGAGGGGACGACGACCTTCATGCCGGGCAGGTGGGCGAAGGTGCCCCACAGGCACTGGGAGTGCTGGCCGCCGTCGGAGTACCCGCCGCCGACCGCCGTCGTCAGCACCATCGGCACCGAGACGTTGCCGCCGGAGAAGTACCGGATCTTGGCCATGTGGTTGTAGATCTGGTCGAGGCACACGCCCATGAAGTCGACGAACATGAGCTCGACGATCGGGCGCATGCCCTCGGTGGCGGCACCGATGCCCAGGCCGATGAACGCGGTCTCGGAGATCGGGGTGTCGATGACGCGGTCCTTGCCGAACCGCTCGAGCAGGCCGGTGGTGGAGGAGAAGATCCCGCCGTACTCGCCGACGTCCTCGCCGAGGTAGACGACGGTCTCGTCGCGCTCCATCTCCTGGGTGATCGCCTCGACCATCGCCTTGGAGGTGTTGAGCCGGCGGACGGCGGGCTGGGTGGGGGTGTCGGTGACGGTCAAGGCTGCTCCTCGGCGAAGACGTACCGGTGGACGTCGGCGGGGTCGGGGACCGGGCTGTCCTTGGCGAAGGCGACGGCGGACTCGACCCGCTCCGTCGCGGCCTGCTTGACCTGCGCGACCGCGGCGTCGTCGAGGACACCCGCCTCGCGGAGCCGCTGCTCGTAGCGGGGCAGGGGGTCGAGGGAGGGAAGGGAGTCGAGCTCGGGCCGGTAGCCCTGGGCGTCGCCCTCGAAGTGGCCCCACAGCCGCAGGGTGGCGACCTCGATGAGGCTGGGGCCCTGACCGGAGCGGGCGCGGGAGACGGCGCGCTCGGCCGCCTCGTAGACCGCCTCGACGTCGTTGTCCTCGACCCGGACGCCCGGGATGCCGTAGCCGGCGGCCCGGTCGGCGTTCGACGGGACCGCGGTGGAGGCCGAGCGGGGCACCGAGATACCCCACTCGTTGTCCTCGACGACGAAGACGACGGGCAGACTCCACAGCGCGGCGAGGTTGAGCGACTCGTGGAAGGCGCCCTGGTTGGCGGCCCCCTCCCCGGTGACGGCGACGGCGATGGCGTCGCTGCCGCGCCGCTTGAAGGCGAAGGCTGCGCCCAGGGCCGGCGGGTAGCCCTCGGCGATGATGCCGGAGCAGGAGAAGTGGACCGCCGGGTCGAACAGGTGCATGTGGCCGCCGCGCCCGCGCCCCAGGCCGGTCTCGCGGCCGAAGATCTCGGCGGTCATCCGGTTGAGGTCCACGCCGTGGGCGACCGCGACGTGGTGCGGCCGGTGGGGCGCGGTGACGGCGTCGTCGTGGGTGAGGTGGGCGCACACCCCGGCGGCGACCGGCTCCTGCCCGGCGGACAGGTGCATCTCTCCGGGGACGAGGCCCTTGCCGATGTCGAAGCCGGGGCCCTTGTCGGCGTGGTACTCGCGCAGGATCGCCTCTTCGAAGGTCCGGGAGAGCACCATCGTCTCGTAGAGGTCCCGGCGCACCTGGACCGGCAGGGTGGCCGGGCCGCGGTCGACGGGCGCCGGCACCGGTGGTGGATGGGACACCGAGGTAGACATCTGTGCCTCCTTTGGCAGTGAGTCCGTTGGTCCTACTGTCATCGGACGGCGCCGGACCGACAACGTGCCCTTTTCACATGGTGATAGCCGCTCAGCGGTGGGCGAGTGCGACGAGCTTCGCGGCCCGCCGCAGCGCGGCCCGGTGGGCGGGCAGGTCCGCGGCGCGCTGCGCGGGCACCGAGACCGCCACCGCCTTGGTGTGGCCGGGCACCGGCACCGCCGTGCACACCGTCCCGAGGGCGTACTCCTGGCGGTCGACGGCGACCTCCCGGCTGCGGTCGAGCTCGGCGAGCAGCGCGCGGGGTGAGGTGATGGTGTGCGGGGTGAGGTCGAGGAGCGGGTGGCTCGCGAGGTAGTCGCGGCGCGACGTCACGGGCAGCGTGCCGAGGATGGCCTTGCCCAGGGCGGTGGCGTGGGCGGCGTCCTGCATCCCCACCCACAGGTCCACCCGCGGGGCGGCGGGGGAGTCGACGATCTCGGTCAGCCGGATCTCCTCGCCGTCGAGGCAGGCGAGGTAGGCCGGGGCCCCGAGGTCGTCGTGGAGCCTGCGCAGCACCCGCAGCTCCCGGCGTGACGCCGCGCCGCGCCCGAGCAGGTCGACGCGGTCACCGAGGACGTAGCCGTCCGGGGTGCGCAGCAGGTAGCCCTCGTGCACCAGCGTGCGCAGCAGGTGGTAGGTGGTGGGCAGGGGAACGCCCGTGGACCGGGCGAGCCGCTTGGCGGGTTGGGGCGAACCCGCCTCCCCGACGGCGTCGAGGATGCTGAGCGCACGGACCACGGAGTTGATGAGCGCCGGTGCGTGCCGCCGGTCTTGATCTTTTAATCACTCC
>DAHVRG010000189.1 GCA_027322565.1 Georgenia sp. | reverse complement strand
CCCGCACCGCCAAGATCGTCGAGGACCTCGGCGCCCTCGGTGGCGGCCAGGACCGCTACAAGGCCCGGGTCGGCCTGCCCCTGGCGACCTACTTCTCCGGCCCGAAGATCAAGTGGATCCTCGACAACGTCGACGGCGCCCGGGAGAAGGCCGAGGCCGGGGAGCTCCTCTTCGGCAACACCGACTCCTGGATCGTGTGGAACATGACCGGGGGCGCGGACGGCGGCGTCCACGTCACCGACGTCACCAACGCCTCGCGCACGATGCTCATGAACATCGACTCCCTGACCTGGAACGAGGACATCGCCCGGGACATGGGGGTGCCGGTCGCCATGCTCCCGGAGATCCGCTCCTCCTCGGAGGTCTACGGCAAGGGACGCGAGGGCGGGATGGTGCCCGGCGTGCCGATCGCCGGCATCCTCGGCGACCAGCAGGCCGCGACCTTCGGGCAGGCGGCGTTCGAAGTCGGTGCGGCGAAGAACACCTACGGCACCGGCAACTTCCTGCTGCTCAACACCGGTACCGAGCTGGTGCACAGCAAGAACGGGCTGCTCACCACGGTGGGCTACAAGATCGGTGACCAGCCGCAGGTGTACTGCCTCGAGGGGTCGATCGCCGTGACCGGCTCCCTCGTCCAGTGGCTGCGGGACAACCTCGGCATCATCGCCAGCGCGCCGGAGGTCGAGGACCTGGCCAAGCAGGTCGACGACAACGGCGGGGCGTACTTCGTCCCGGCGTTCTCCGGCCTGTTCGCCCCGTACTGGCGGGCCGACGCCCGCGGCGCGCTGGTCGGCCTCACCCGCTACGTCAACCGGAACCACATCGCCCGGGCGGTGCTCGAGGCGACGGCCTACCAGTCGCGGGAGGTCGTCGACGCGATGAACGCCGACTCCGGCGTGGCGCTCAAGGAGCTCAAGGTCGACGGCGGCATGGTCGCCAACGAGACCCTCATGCAGTTCCAGGCCGACATCCTCGGCGTCCCGGTCGTGCGGCCGCAGGTCGCCGAGACGACGGCGCTGGGCGCCGCCTACGCGGCCGGCATCGCCGTCGGGTTCTGGCAGGGCGAGCAGGACGTCGTCGACAACTGGGCCGAGGACAAGCGCTGGGAGCCGCAGATGGACGAGGCCGAGCGTGAGCGGCTCTACCGCAACTGGAAGAAGGCCGTGACGAAGACCTTCGACTGGGTCGACGAGGACGTCGAGCAGTAGCGCTCCGGGCGGACCCTCCAACACGCAGGTCGCCCCTTCCACTCACCGGTCGCCCCGTACGGCAGCCGCAGCTGAGCGGGAGGGGCGACCTGCTGCTTTCACCCGCCGCGGCCCAGAGGTAGCCGGAGCGAGGTGGACGCCGCATCCCGCTCGCGTCCACGTGGTGGGACACCCTCCCGCGAGGGGTTGGTGCTTCAAGCACGGTGGCGTACCGTGTGCGGGTCAGGGCACCCATGTGCCCACGTCGATCGCGTTGGTTCGCGACCTGGAGGACCCGATGAGCATGCACCCGAGTGCCAGGCAGTCTCTTGCCCCGCGCACCTCGCTGTGCATGTGTCTGCGCGCCGCCGCGTGCATGTGTTGTTGTCGCTGAGCCGCGACGCCCGCGGGTCCTGACCCGCCTCCCCGTCGCCCGCCACACGGCCGACGGCTCTCGCTGACCCGCCCGTCCACCCGGGCGTGAGGTCGCACCGTCCCCGGGGCGCTCTCGCCCCGCCTGTGGCGTCCCTGCCCCCCGCGGCGCTGCCGCGCACCCCTGCCCAGGAGTACCCATGACCACGACCACTTACCGGCCGACCACGGCGCGCACCGACCTCGTCGGCGTGCTCGCCGAGCTCGACGAGGCCACCGCGGCGGCCCGGCTCACCAAGCCGGAGGTCGTCCACCACACCCAGCAGGCGCACGACCACCTGTTCACCGACCCCGGGCGCCTCTCCCCCGCGGTGCGGCGCGCTCTGGCGGCCCGGGTCGCCGACCAGCACGGCGCGGCCGTGCTCGCCGAGCACCACCGCGGCCACGACACCGTCGACCTCGCCGCCGCGTCCGCCGACCCGTCCGTCGCCGCGCTCGTGCGCCACGCGGACCTCCTCAGTCTCGCCCCGGCCACCGTCACCCCGCAGGACGTCACCGCCCTCGCGGACGCCGGCCTGGACCCCGACGCGATCGTCCTCCTCTCCCAGGTCGTCGCCGTCACCGCCTACGAGGCGCGTCTCGTCACCGGGCTGCGGCTCCTCGCCGGCCACGACGACGGCGCCGCCCAGGCCCCCTCCGTCGAGCTGCCCGAGCGGGTCAAGTACGCGCCGGAGCTGGCACCGAACGGCCTGGCCGTCCCGCGCGCCTTCACCCGCGACCTGCTCGGCTGGCTGCCCTGGGTGGAGCCGATCCCGGCCGAGGAGCTGACCGACGAGCACCGCGCCGCCTTCGCCGGCAAGAGCGACGGCGCCTACTTCCGACTGCTCGCCCGCCAGACCGGGGTGCTCGCGGCGCGCACCCAGATCGACCACGCAGTGTTCCTCACCCGGGTCGGGCTCCCACGGGCCGAGCGCGAGCTCGCGGCCGCCGTCACGAGCAAGGTCAACGACTGCATCTTCTGCGCCTCGGTCCACGCCCGGAAGTCGGCGCAGCTGAGCAAGCGCCCCGAGGACGTCGACCGGCTCCTCGCCGCCGACGTCCCGCGCGGCCCGGGCTGGGCTCCCACCGACCTCGCTGCGCTGAGCGCCGGCCAGGACGAGCGGTGGGCCGCGGTCGTCGACTTCTCCGCCGCCC
>DAHVRG010000299.1 GCA_027322565.1 Georgenia sp. | reverse complement strand
GAGCGGGGCGCGGGGGGCCGCGTGCAGCGGCAGGTGGAAGTGGACCCGCCACGGTTCGGCGCCCGGGAGCGGGTCACCAGTGAGCGCGTCGGGGAGGTCGTCGCGGCCGACCACCCCGGCACCCGAGGGCTCTCGCACCTGGTGCAGGAAGCGGTCCTCGACGAAGTCCCCGAGGAGTGCGCGGGCCTCCTGCGCCGCCGGGTCCGCCACGTGGAGGGCGGCGGAGACCTGCGCCTTGACGACGGGCAGCCCGGCGGCGTCGAGCCGCGCCATCGCCTCGGTCGGGTCCTCGAAGGCGGTCGCGAGGTGGCAGGTGTCGACACACACGCCGAGGTGGCCGGTGTCGATGCCGGCGAGCTCCCGGGCGGCGTCGGTCGTCGTCTCGACGACGCAGCCCGGCTCCGGCTCGAACCCCACCCGGACCGTGCGGCCGGTGCGGTCGCGCAGCCGGGTGAGGCCGGCGGCGAGCGCGTCGAGGTTCGCCCGGGCGGCCGCCGCGTCGTCCGGGGACCAGGGCGTGTGCCAGGCGAGCGGCAGGGTGCTGATGCTCCCGCGTGCGGCGTCGTCCGGGAGGAGCCCGGTGAGCACCGTGGCGGCATCCAGCGTGTAGTCGAGCCGCGCACGCTCGGTCCAGTCCGGGCGGTAGACGCGGTGCTTGACGACGGGGTCGTGGAACCCGCCGTAGGGGAAGGCGTTGAGTGTGACGACCTCGAGGCCCTGCTCCTCGAGCAGCGCGCGCAGCGCCGCCACCGCGGCAGAGTCGGCGGCGAGCCGGCCCGCCGCCTCCGCCGGGAGCCAGAGACCGAGGCCGAGCCGGTCGACCCCGAGCTCGGCGCGCACCGGCCCGGCGAACCGGCGGAGCTGGTCGTGGATGCCGGCGACGTCCTCCGCGGGGTGGACGTTGCTGCAGTAGGCGAGATGGACCGTCGTGCCGTCCGGGTGACGCAGCCGCACCGCTCAGACCTCGGCGTCGGTGCGCTCGCCCCGGAGGATCGAGTTGCCCTCGAAGGTGGCGGCGGGTGCGGCGGTGGTGTCGTAGTCGAGCAGGAGCCGGCCGCTCTGGCCGAAGAACTCCACGGGGTTGCGCCACAGGACCCGGTCGACGTCGTCCGCGGAGAAGCCGGCGGCGAGCATCGCCTCCCCGGTCTTGGCGGCCATCAGCGGGTCGCTGCGCCCCCAGTCGGCGGCGGAGTTGACGAGCACCCGGTCCAGCCCCCGCTCCTGGAGGATCGTGACCATCCGGTGCTCGTCCATCTTCGTCTCGGGGTAGATGGAGAACGCGAGCCAGCAGCCCGCCTCGTCGACCATGTCCACGGTCGTCTCGTTGAGGTGGTCGACGACGACCATCTCGGGCGCGATCCCGACCTCCCGGACGAGGTCGAGGGTGCGCCGCGTCCCGGCCGCCTTGTCGCGGTGCGGCGTGTGGACCATCGCGGGCAGGCCGTGCTCCCCGGCCAGCTCGAGCTGGCGGCGGAAGACGTCGGTCTCGGCGTCGGTCATCGAGTCGAAGCCGACCTCGCCGACGCCGACGACGCCGTCCTTGGCGAGGTAGCGGGGCAGCAGGTCGAGGATCCCGACGCAGCGCGGGTCGTTCGCCTCCTTGGGGTTGAGCGCGATCGTCGCGTGGTGGGCGATGCCGAACTGGGAGGCGCGGAACCGCTCCCAACCGATGAGGCTGTCGAAGTAGTCGACGAAGGACTCCACGCTCGTCCGCGGCTGACCCAGCCAGAAGGCGGGCTCGACGAGCGCCCGGACGCCGGCGGCGTACATGGCCTCGTAGTCGTCGGTCGTGCGCGAGGTCATGTGGATGTGCGGGTCGAAGATGCGCATGGTGAGAGCTCCTGTCGGAGGGGTCAGACCGACGTCCACAGGGCAGCGGCGACGTCGGGGTGCTGGTCGGTGACGTGGGGGACCCGGTCGAGGACGAGGCGGGCGTCCTCGGGCATGCTGCGCCCGGCCGCGAGGCGCTCGTGGACGTAGTCGGCCACCATCCAGCCGAGCTCGTCGTCGGTGCGCTCCGCGAGCCGGTGCACCGCGCGGAGCGGGACGCCGACGAAGAGGCACTTGAGCACGCCGTGCCGCCAGGTGGCGGGGTCGAGGTGCGCACCGGCCCAGGCGCCCATCGCGGCCGCGACGAGGCGGATGTCGTTGGTCCGGAGCGCGTCCTCGACGATCGGCTGCGCTTCCGGCCCGAGAAGGTCGAGGGCCCGCAGCACGGCGCGCCGCTCGTCCGCGTCGCCGTACCGGTACAGCGCGGTGACCTCGCGCAGGGTCGCCTCCCCGTCGTCCTGGGCCGCCGCGAGCGCCGCGACGAGCACGCCGCGGACGGCGTCGTCGAGTGTCGGACCGAGCATCCCGGTGGGGTCGGACGGCTCGAGCGGGCCGCGGGCCACCTCCCGGGCGGCCGCGGGGAAGAGGCGCCCGATCGCCGCCGGGTCGCGGTCGATCTCGTCCACCAGCTCCGCCAGGCGCTGGGCGGCGGCGGGGGAGAGGTGGTCGGCAAGGGCCTGGCGCATCTGCTCGGTCCGGTTCATCTCAGCTCCTCACTGCTCGGGACGACGTGGCGGTGGCGAGCGCCGCCCGCAGCGCCGCCAGCGAGCGTTCGGCGACGGCGGGGGCGGCGTGGCTGTGCCGGCTCAGCTCGACGGAGACGAGCCCGGTGTAGCCGATGTCGAGGAGGGCGCCGAGCGTCGCGGGGACGTCGACGTCCCCCTCGCCGAACTCGAGGTGCTCGTGCACCCCCCGCCTCATGTCCTCGATCTGGACGTGCGTGACGATGTCGGCGTGGGCCCGGATGAGGTCGTGCGGGCCGGAGTCCTCGGTGACCAGCGCATGACCGACGTCGACCGTCGCGTGCAGCGCACCGGGGTGGCCGAGCCGGGAGCGGAGCTCCTCGACACCGGCGAGGCGGTCGATGAACATCCCCGGCTCGGGCTCGAAGGCGAGGCGCACCCCGGCCGCCTCGGCGTGCTCCACCACGGGGGCGAGGCCGGTGACGAGCCGCTCCCAGCCGACCTCCGGGGGCGTGTCCGGCGGCAGGATCCCCGACCACAGGTGGACAACCTCCGCGCCGAGGTCGACGGCGATGTCCACCGCGCGGCGGATGAGCTCGGCGCGCTCCTCGCGCCGGTCCGCGGAGACGAACGTCGGCTCGTGCTTGCGCCACGGGTCCAGGACGAAGCGGGCGCCGGTCTCGACGGCGACCGCGAGCCCGTGCCGGTCGAGCAGCTCCGCGGTGTGCGCGACCCGCGCGGCGAGGTCGGAAGCGAACGGGTCGAGGTGCTGGTGGTCGAGGGTGAGGGCGACACCCTCGTACCCGAGCTCGGCGATGATCGCGAGCGCGTCGGGCAGGCGGTGGTCGGTGAAACCGTTGGTGCCGTAGGAGAAGCGCAGGCTCATGTCGGTGAGATCCCCTTCGCCGCGGCCCGGATCGCGGGGACGGCGGCCATGAGGGCGGCGGCGGCCGCGACGGCACCCCCACCCGCGACGAGCGCGGCCTGGAGCGGCACCATGCCCCGGATACCGGTCCCGGTGGCGCGGCGGACGGTGGCGGCGTCGGGTGTGCGCGCGGCCGCGGCCTGGGCGCGTCCGACGGAGTAGGCGTAGGCGCCCGCCAGAGCCACCGAGGCGAGCCTGGCCGGCCGGCTGCCGCGCCTACGGCGGAGCGCGGTGCCGGCGACGGCGGCCGCGACCCCCGCCGTCGTCGCGAGTGCCGCACCGGCCACCCGCGGGGTGGAGCCGTGCACCTCGCCGCGGCTGAGTGCGGTGACCGAGCAGGTGTGGGCACCGAGGGCGAGCGCGGCGGGCAGCGCCCGACGCGGTGCGGCCGAGCCGCCGAGGAGCACGTCGAGGCTGCGTGCGGCAGCCATGACGACCGGCCCGAGCGGGGTCGGCTTGGCGACGAGGTCGTAGGCCCACACGGTCGCGGCCAGGGGCACGGCGACGGCTACGGCCCGGCGCCCGGCCAGCGCGGAGAGCAGGAGCCCCGCACCGGTCAGCCCACCGGCGATGCGCAGTGCCGTGGCCGGGCTCACCCGCCCGGAGGGGATGGGCCGCTCGGGCCGCTCCTCGGCGTCGAGCTCGCGGTCCGCGTAGTCGTTGAGCGCCATCCCGGCCCAGTACAGGCACGTGGAGGAGGCAGCGAGGGCGACGGTGCGCCGGCCGAGGGTCCCGGCCGCGGCCGCCCCGGCGAGTGCGTCGCCCGGGACGGACAGGGCGGCCGGGAGCCGGACGAGCTCGGCGATGTCGCGTGCGGAGGGCGTCATGCCGCGACGCCCAGCTGCTCGCACCACTCGGTCAGGGCCCGCCACTGACCGGCGAGGGTGTGGTCGACGCCGCCGAGCGGGTCCTTGAAGAAGAAGGACAGCGCACCGAGCACGCCGTTCTCCCCCCGCTCATGGGCCCGGGCGGTGAGCCGCACGAGGTCGAGGACGAGCGGTGCGGCGAGCGCAGAGTCGCAGCCCTGCCACGTGAACTGC
>DAHVRG010000287.1 GCA_027322565.1 Georgenia sp. | reverse complement strand
CCCGCTGCGGCACCGCGGGCTGCTCGACCCGCGGGGGCGGCGGCGGGGTCTCGTCGGTCATCGCCTGGGCGGCGACGGCGGCGCCGACCCGCTTGCGCAGCACCTGACGGACGACGACGGTGCGCTCCCGCGGTCCGCCGGTGACGACGATCCGGGAGCCGGGGCCGACGAGCGTGGCGGGCTTGGCGCGCTCGCCGTCGACCTTGACGTGCCCACCGCGGCAGGCGGCCTGGGCCTGGGTGCGGGTCTTGAACAGGCGCACCGCCCACAGCCAGCTGTCCACACGCACGGTGTCGGCCATGCCCCGATGCTACGCGGCGGGCGCGGCACACGGCGTCGGTCGCCCGGCACACGGCGTCGGTCGCCCATCTCAGTCGTGGCTCGCCCCTCCGGTCAGCCGCAGCTGAGCGAGAGGGGCGACCCATCAGACAGGGGCGCGTCCCTACATCGCCCGGGCGACGCTGCGACGCAGCGCCCAGGCCCCCGCGAGGACGAGGACGAGGGCCATCCCGGCGAGCACCCCGAGGTGCGGGGCGATGTCCGCCGGCCCCCCGGCGTGCCGCTGCAGCTGCGCGAAGGCGAGGTACCCCCAGGCGTGCGGGGTTCCGTGCGCGACGGTGCGCAGGCTGTCGGGGAACAGCTCGAGCGGGAACATGCAGCCGCCCAGCGCGCCGAGGACGAGGCCGATCCCGACGGCGACCCCGTTGGCGGCGCCCTCGTGGTCCATGAGCGAGCCGAGCAGCATCGCCGCCCCGGTCGCGACGAGGGCGAAGACGGCGAGCACGAGGAGGGCGAGCCCGACGCTGCCGAAGTCGACGTCGAAGAGCAGCACGCTGGCGACCATGATGTAGGCACCCTGGAAGCAGGCGATGACCCATCGGCCGAGCACCTGCCCGAGCATCGCCTGGGCGCCGGAGACGGGTGCGGCCAGCACCCGCGCCTGGACGCCGAGCCGGCGGGACTGGATGAGGGTGACCGCGCTGCCCAGGGTGGAGAGGAAGGTGAAGAGCAGGAGCATCGTCGCGGCGCTGAGGTCGAACTGCCCGAGCCCGGAGAGCTCCTGGGCGACCTCGTCGACGTCGACGACGCTGAGCTCGACCGGGGCGACGTCCCCGCCCGCGGCGGCCAGCGCGACCGCGGCATCCCCCTCCGGCACGCCGAGACCGGTGAGCGCGCGGACCTTCGCCCGGTCGAGCGACAACGACTGCAGCGCCGTCCGCACCACCTGGCTCGCGGCCTGTGAGGCGGCGCCGGAGGCGGTGATCATCTCCACCTCGGCGGGCTCCCCGGCCGCATACGCCCGCTCCGCGGCGTCGTCGAGGAGGAGACCGACGTCGGTGCGACCGCGGGCGACCTGCTGGCGCATCCCCTCGGCGTCGGCCGTGCCGACCGCGGCACCGAGCTCCTCCAGCTGGGCGGTGAGGTCGGTGCGCAGCTCGCCGTCGGTGCCGCTGAGCACGATGCGGCCCGCGCTGCCCCCGCCCCCGAACTGCAGCCCGATGACGACGACGAGGAGGAGCGGGAAGATGAGCACGAAGAAGATGTTCGACCGGTCGCGCAGGAAGCGGCGCAGCTCGGTGCCGGCGATCGCGAGCGGTGCCCTCATGCCGCCACCCCCCGGTCGGGGACGAGCCGGGACACGAGGGCGCACACGGCGGCGAAGGCGAGCATCGTCAGCACGGGTGCGGCGATGTCGGCGAGGCTGCCGCCGCCGGCGCTGATCCCGAGCCCCCGGCTGAAGGCGGCCGTCGGGTTGATGTCGAGCAGCCGGCCCGCGGCCCCGGTGGCACCGATCGGGAAGAAGGCGCCGCCGGCCACGCCGAGGACGATGGCCAGGATCGCCTGCGACACGCCGGCCTGCTCGGAGGTGCGGGCGACGCGGACCACGATGAAGCTCAGCGAGGTCGCCGCCGCGACGACGGCGAGCACGAGCACGGCGACGTTGAGCGCCGACCCGAAGCCGACGTCGAAGAACACCGCACCGGCGACGAGCAGGACGAGGGTCGCGAGCACGCCGAGGACGTAGCTCGACACCGCCTTGGCGGCGACGATGAGCCCGGGCCGCATGGGCATCGACCGGAGCCGGGCGAGGGTCCCCTGCTCCCGCTCGCTGATGAGCGCGAGCACCCCGAAGCCGACCGTGAACAGGAGGAACAGGCTCGCCTGCCCCGCGACCATCGTTGCGCCGGGGTCGAGCTGCTCGGACGCCGTCCGGCCCTCCACCGTCGTGACCACCGGCGGCGCCTGGGCCACCTGCTGCCCGATCTGCCCGAGCTCGTCCGGACCCAGGCCGAGCTGGGTGCCGGCCGCGGCGGCGACCGTGCCGGCGGTCATCCGATCGGCCACGCCGTGGACGACGGAGATGAGGATGTCGGTCTCCAGGCCGGCGCCGTCGCCCTCGACGACGTCGACCGTCGCCCCCTGCCCGGCGGTGACCGCGGCCCCGAACCCGTCCGGCACGACGATCCCCAGCTGGGCGTCGCCCGCCTCCGCCCGGCCCTGCACCTCCTCGGCCGCCACCTCCTCGACGGTGACGGTGAGTCCCTCGACCTCGGTGAGCACCCCGACGAGGGCCTGGGCGAGCTCATCGTCCCGGTCGGCGGAGGCGGCGACGGTGACGGCGCCGAGCTCCACCTGCTCCATCTCCCCGAAGACGAGGTCGAGGACGAACATGAGCGCGATCGGGACGAGGATGCCGAAGACGAGGACCGAGCGGTCGCGCACCCGCTGCCGCAGGTCCGCGGCGACCATGGTGAGGAGCTGGCGCACGTCAGTCCCGCAGCGCCTTGCCGGTGAGGTGGAGGAAGACCGACTCCAGGTCCGGCCGGGAGATCTCGACGTCGCTCAGCTCCATGCCGACCCGCCCCGCCGTCGTGACGACGCCGGCCACCGCCGTCGGGGCCTCGCGGACGTGGAGGAGGATCTCGCGGCCCTCGACGACGGCCCGCTCGACGGCGTCGAGGGACTCCAGCGCGGCTGCCGCCGCCGGGAGGTCCCCACTGCCGCGGAGCCGGATCTCGTCGAGCTCCCCGACGATCCGGATGAGCTCCTGCCGGGTGCCCTCGGCCTGGATCCGGCCGGCGTCGATGATCCCGATCCGGTCGCAGAGGCGTTCGGCCTCCTCCATGTAGTGCGTCGTGTACAGCACCGCCATGCCCTCGACGGACAGCGCCTCGACGGACTCGAGGATCGCGTTGCGCGACTGCGGGTCGACGCCGACCGTCGGCTCGTCGAGGATGAGCAGCTCGGGCCGGTGGAGGAGCCCGATGCCGATGTTGAGGCGGCGCTTCATGCCGCCGGAGAACTCCTTCGTCGGGTCCTTGGCGCGGTCGGCGAGCCCGATGAGCTCGAGCACCTCGGCAGTGCGCTCCCGCAGCTCGGCACCGCGCAGGCCGTGCAGCCGGCCGAAGAACACGAGGTTCTCCCGGGCGCTGAGCTCGGGGTAGATCGCCAGGTCCTGCGGGACGAGCCCGAGCTGCCGCTTCGGTGCGACCTCCCGCGGCCCCATCCGCCGCCCACCGACGCGCACCTCCCCCGCGTCGGGTGCGAGCAGCCCGGCGACGATGGAGATCGTCGTCGTCTTGCCCGCACCGTTGGGCCCGAGCAGCCCGTAGGTCTCGCCGGGGGCGATGTGGAAGGACACATCGTCGACGGCGGTGAGGCTCCCGAAGCGTTTGACGAGGCCGCCGGCCTCGAGGACGGCGGCGGGACGGTCCGCGGTGCGACTGGTGGCAGTGCCGCTCGTCACCTGGGCTCCTGACGTCGCTGGGCTGTGCCGGAACATCGTGGCACAGGACGGGTACCGGCCGGGAGGGCATTTCCACCGCCGGTCGCCGCGGATGCGGCCCCCGCCCCGGTGGCGCACGCTGGCGGCAGTGGAGACGGACGGTGCGGAGGGAGTGCACGGTGGACGTCGAGGAGGTCGACCTGCTGGTCGTCGGCGGGGGCAAGGCCGGCAAGTCGCTGGCGATGGACCGTGCCAAGGCCGGCTGGGACGTCGTCATGGTGGAGCGCGACAAGATCGGGGGCACGTGCATCAACGTCGCCTGCATCCCGACGAAGTCGCTCGTGGAGTCGACGCGGACGCTGCTCACCACCCGCGAGGCGGGCGACGTGGGTGTGCGCGTCCCGCGCGGGCCGGAGGTGGACCTCGACCGGCTGCGGGCGCACAAGGAGGGCGTGGTGGCCGGCATGGTCGACGCACACTCCCGGATGTTCCCCGAGTCCGGGATGGACTTCGTCCTCGGCACCGCCCGGTTCGTGGCCCCCCGGACGGTGGAGGTCACCACCCGGGACGGTGACCGGCGGACGGTGCGCGCGCGGGACGTCGTCGTCAACACCGGCACCGCGCCGGCGCTCCCGGACCTGCCCGGCGTCACCGAGGCCGGTGTGCTCACCTCGGAGTCGATCCTGCGCCTCGCCCGGGTCCCGGACTCCCTGCTCGTGCTCGGCGGCGGCTACGTCGGCTGCGAGTTCGCCGCCATGTTCGCTGCGTTCGGCAGCCGGGTCACGCTGCTCCAGGGCGGGCCGCAGCTGCTGCCGCGGGAGGCCCCCGACGTCGCGGCCGAGGTGGCCCGGCTCCTCACCGGCCAGGGGGTCGACGTCCGGCTCGGGGCCCGGGCGGAGGCGGTCCGACGGGACGGGCGGGAGGTCGTCGTCACCCTCGCCGACGGCATCGAGGCCCGCGGCGACGACCTCCTCGTCGCCACCGGCCGGGTCCCGGTCACGGCGGAGCTCGCCGCCGACGTCGCCGGGGTGCGGCTCGACGACCGCGGCTTCGTCGTCGTCGACGACCACCTGCGCACCAGCGCCGAGCACGTGTGGGCGGCCGGTGACGTCGCCGGGAGCCCCCAGTTCACCCACGCCTCGTGGCACGACTTCCGGGTGCTGCGGACGAACCTCACCGGCGGTGATGCCGTGACCACCGGCCGGCTCGTGCCCTACACCGTCTTCGTCACCCCCGAGCTCGCGCGCGTCGGGCTCACCGAGACGCAGGCACGGGAGCAGGGGTACGACGTCGCGGTGGCGCGGCTGCCGGTGTCCGCCATCCCCCGGGCCAAGACCGTGCACGACACGGTCGGCACGTGGAAGGCCGTCGTCGACCGCGCGAACGACCGCATCCTCGGGGTCGCGCTCCTCGGCCGCGGGTCCGGCGAGGTCGTCACCGCCGTCCAGCTGGCGATGCTCGGCGGGCTGACCTGGCAGCAGGTGCGCGACGCTGTCATCACCCACCCGACGATGGGTGAGGGCCTCAACCTGCTCTTCGACACGCTCGGCTGGGAGGAGTCCGAGGGGGTCGGCGTCCCGGACGGGTGGGCCGGGGCAATGGCCTAGCCGCGGCGCCGCCCTCCGCCGTATTCTCCGGCGCGTGACCCCCACACCACCGGACGCTGTCACCCCGGGAATCGACGTCGTCGTCGACCCCGACGAGGCACTGCGCGCGAACCGCGCCAACTGGGACGACCGCGCCGACGTCCACGCCGAGTCGGCGATGTACGACCTCGCGGGCTTCGTCGCCGACCCGGCGGCCGTGAGCAGCGTCGTCCGCGAGGACCTCGCCCTCCTCGGGCCGCACCTGCCCGGCGGCACCGTCGCCGGGCTGGACGTCGTCCACCTCCAGTGCCACATCGGCACGGACACCCTGTCGCTGGCCAGGCTCGGTGCCCGCGTCACCGGGGTGGACCTGTCCCCGCGCAGCCTGGAGGTCGCCCGCGACCTCGCCCGCCGGTGCGGGCTGGAGGCGACGTTCGTCGAGGCGGACGCACAGCACGCCGCCGACGCCGTCACCGGCGAGGTCGACGTCGTGTACACGAGCATCGGTGTGGTCACCTGGCTGCCCGACCTCACCGCCTGGGCCGGGAGCATCGCGCGGCTGCTGCGGCCGGGTGGCACCTTCTACATCTGCGACGGCCACCCGATGCTCTACACGCTCGATGACATGCGCTCCGACGTCCTCGCCGTCCGCTACCGCTACTTCCCCACCGGTGAGGCCGAGATGTGGGAGGACCCCACGACCTACACCGGCGAGGACCGGCGGCTCGCGCACCCGCGCACCTACGAGTGGCCGCACTCGCTCGCCGAGATCCTCGAGGCGCTGCTCGGCGCCGGCCTGCGGGTGACGAGCTTCGGGGAGCAGCGGACGGTGCCGTGGCAGGCCCACCCGCTCATGGAGCCGGTGGGCCAGAGCTGGGCCTTCCCCGAGCCGATGCGCCAGTGGGTGCCGACCACCTACAGCATCACCGCGGTCAAGGACGGCTGAGCCCGCTCCCCTGCCCGCCGCGGCCGACCGGTATGCCGACCTCCTCAGCGTCCCACCTCGGACAGTGTCAGCCCGGTGTCCGCGTCGAACAGGTGCGCCCGGTCCAGGTCGACGGTCACGGAGATGCGTTGCCCCGGGGTGCCGGTGACGGTCGGGCGGGCCTTGACCTTGAGCAAATCGCTGCCCACCTTGACGTCCACGACGG
>DAHVRG010000269.1 GCA_027322565.1 Georgenia sp. | reverse complement strand
GGCGCTCGCCGAAGCCCGGCGCCTTCACCGCGACGCTCTTGAACGTGCCGCGGATCTTGTTCACGACCAGCGTGGCCAGCGCCTCGCCCTCGACGTCCTCGGCGACGATGGCAAGCGGCTTGCCGGACTGCATGACCTTCTCCAGCAGCGGGAGCAGGTCCTTGACGTTCGAGATCTTCGACTCGACGAGGAGCACGTAGGCGTCCTCGAGGACGGCCTCCTGGCGCTCGGCGTCGGTGACGAAGTAGGGCGAGATGTAGCCCTTGTCGAAGCGCATGCCCTCGGTGAGCTCGAGCTCGAGGCCGAAGGTCTGGGACTTCGACGGTGATGACGCCCTCGGCGCCCACCTTGTCGATCGCCTCGGCGATCATCTCGCCGATCTCGGCCTCACCGGCGGAGATCGCGGCGGTGGAGGCGATCTGGTCCTTCGTCTCGACCGGCTTGGCCAGCTCGAAGAGCTTCTCGGTCACGGCCGCGACGGCCTTCTCGATGCCGCGGCGCAGCGCGATCGGGTTCGCACCGGCGGCGACGTTGCGCAGGCCCTCGCGGACGAGCGCCTGGGCGAGGACCGTGGCCGTCGTCGTGCCGTCACCGGCGACGTCGTCGGTCTTCTTGGCGACCTCCTTGACCAGCTCGGCGCCGATCTTCTCGTAGGCGTCCTCGAGCTCGATCTCCTTGGCGATGGACACGCCGTCGTTGGTGATCGTCGGGGCGCCCCACTTCTTCTCCAGGACGACGTTGCGTCCCCGGGGACCGAGGGTGACCTTGACGGTGTCGGCGAGGGTGTTGAGCCCGCGCTCCATCCCGCGACGGGCCTCCTCGTCAAAGGCAATCATCTTTGCCATTGGGGTAGATACCTCCGCTTGTAGCGTGGCTGGGTCGGCCAGTGCCCGCGACGGACGGTCGGTGTGCCGCCGGTCACGTCCCGCCGGCACACACGGACCTCACTGGTTCGGCCCGGAGCTTGCTGTCACTCTCGACAGGAGAGTGCTAATGGGAATCTTGGCACTCTCGCCCGGGGAGTGCAAGCAGCCGGCTGACGATGAGGCTCCGCGACCGGACGAGACAGGTCGGGCCAGCGGTCGCGGGGACCGCTGGCCCGACACTCCCCACGGCGCTGTGGAGGGACGCCCACCACCATAGGTGTGAGGTCCCTCACGGGTCAACGCCCGATCTCTCGGTCCGGTCAAGAGCCGGGACCGATCGGGTCAACTCTCGGTGTAGTCGGCCCGCAGGACGATGGCGATCTCGACGTTGCGGGTCGCCGACGGCGCCTCGACGAGGTTGTCGATGCCGACGAGCTCGCCGATCGCCTCGGCCGTGGCCGCGAGGTCGCCGTTGCGGTAGTAGAGCGTCGTGACGTCCGGGGAGGCGGCGCCGTAGTCGGCGGCACCGACGGCGGTGAAGCCGGCGTCGGTCAGCTCCGCCGCGACCTCGCCGGCCAGGCCACCGATGCCGGCCCCGTTGAGCACCGAGACCGAGGTGCTGAGGACGACGTCCTCGCCGAGCCCCGGCTCGCTCGTCTCCTCGTCCGGCTCCTCCTCCGCGGTGGTCTCCTCCTCGGTGGACCCCTCCGTCGCCGGATCCTCGGTCGGCTCGACCGTCGCGGCCGGGGTGGTGGGGGCCGCCTCGGGCTCGCCGTCGCCGCCGCCGAGCAGGCTGACGGCACCCCAGGCGAGCAGGGGGACGATGACGATGACCGCGATGAACGGCGCGAGCGCGCGCAGCAGCGACGGCGGCGCGCGGTGGACACCTTCGGGCCCACGCTGACGCGCGGCGACGTCGAACTCGTCCTCGGGGTACTGGCTCACGACCAGCAGGTTATCCGTTCGCGTGACCGGATCGTGTCGGGTCCGCTCAGCGGCCGCCGAGCCGGCGGCCCGACCGCTCCCGCTGCCGCGCGTCGCGCATCCGGCGCAGCCGCTTGACGAGCATCGGGTCTGCCGCGAGCGCCGCCTCGGTGTCGATGAGGGAGTTGAGCACCTGGTAGTACCGGGTCGCGCTCATCCCGAAGAGCTCGCGGATCGCCGTCTCCTTGGCGCCGCCGTACTTCCACCACTGCCGCTCGAAGGCGAGGATCTCGCGCTCGGTGTCCCCGAGCACGGCCTCTGGACCCAGCGCGTAAGCGGTGTCCATGTCTCCTCCTCCGGTCGGCGCGTGACGACCCGGCCCATGCTACGGGTGGAACCACACCGATGTCATTCTCCGCGGCCGACGCGCCGCGGATGCGGGTTACGCTGGCGGCCGTGACTCCGCTCGCTGAGCTCGTCGACCCGGGCTGGGCCCGCGCCCTCGCGCCCGTGGAGGCCCGCATCCGCGCGATGGGTGACTTCCTTCGCGGTGAGATCGCCGCCCGGCGGGGCTACCTGCCCCGGGCCACGGACGTGCTGCGCGCCTTCACCCGCCCCTTCGAGGACGTCCGCGTCATCATCGTCGGCCAGGACCCCTACCCCACCCCGGGACACCCCATGGGGCTGTCCTTCTCGGTCCAGCCGGACGTGCGCCCCTTCCCGCGCAGCCTGGTGAACATCTTCCGCGAGCTCGTCGACGACGTCGGCACGCACCCGCCGTCGACGGGTGACCTCACCCCGTGGGCGGACGACGGGGTCCTCCTGCTCAACAGGGTGCTCACCGTGTCCCCGGGCCGGCCGGCGTCGCACCGGGGCAAGGGCTGGGAGGAGGTGACCGAGCACGCCATCCGCGCTCTCGTCGAACGCGGCGGTCCGCTCGTGGCGATCCTCTGGGGCAACCAGGCACAGTCGCTGCGCCCGCTGCTCGGGGAGGTCCCAGTGCTCGCCTCACCCCATCCCAGCCCGCTGTCCGCCTCCCGCGGGTTCTTCGGCTCCCGGCCGTTCTCCCGCGCGAACGCCCTCCTCGCGGAGCAGGGCGGCCGCCCCGTCCGCTGGGCGCTGCCCTGACGCACCGCTGCGTCCCGTCCCACCGGCCGATGCGTCGCCCCTTCGGCTCGGTTCGAGGTGACCGGAGGGACGTCCCGTGATCGAACAGGGCGACCCGTGCCGGTGGCGTGCCGGCGGGTCCACCCGTGCCGGTGGCGTGCCGGCGGGATCCACCCGCGCCGGTGGGGTGCTGGCAGGATCGACCCGTGACCACGCACCGCACGCCAGACGTCCCGCCGTGGGGCCGCTACGTCGCGATCGGCGACTCCCTCACCGAGGGGATGGTCGACCCGGACCCCACGGACCCCGAGCGGCAGCGCGGCTGGGCCGACCTCCTCGCGGCCACGCTCTCCCGTCGCCGCGTCGCCGCGGGCCGGGAACCGCTGGCGTACGCGAACCTCGCGGTCCGCGGGCGGCTGCTGGGGCAGATCCTCACCGAGCAGCTGCCGGTCGCGCGCGGCCTGCGCCCTGACCTCGTCTCGCTCATCGGCGGCGGCAACGACATCCTGCGGCCGGGAACCGACGTCGAGCGGCTGCTCGGCCTCCTCGAGGACGCCGTCGCCACGCTGCGCGCCGACGGGGTCGCGGTCCTCATGGGCACCGGGTTCGACCCGGCGGGCTCACCGGTCGTCCGTCTCACCCGCGCCAAGGTCGCGCTCTTCAACGCCGGGGTGTGGTCGATCGCCCACCGTCACGGCGCGGGCGTGCTCGACGCCTGGGGGATGCGGTCGCTGCGCGACTGGCGGATGTGGGCGGAGGACCGCATCCACCTCTCGACGGCGGGTCACGAGCGGGCGGCGCAGGCGGCTCTCGTCGGGCTCGGGCTGGCGCCCGACGACCCGGCGTGGGACGACCCGCTCGCCCCCCTGCCGCCGGTGGCCCGGGCCGACCGGTGGCGGGGGAACCTGCGGTGGGCGCGCACCCACGTCTACCCGTGGGTGCAGCGCCGGCTGCGCCGGCAGTCCTCGGGGGACCTGCGCCGCGCGAAGTACCCGCAGCCGGTGGTCGTCGAGCCGCGGTAGTGCCCCCGCAGCGGCGTACCGCGGCCTACTGCACGACGACCGAGAGGAGCCCGGTGCCGTACCCCTGGACGTCGACGGAGACGTCGAGCCGGGGGCCGTAGCTGCGCAGCGGACCGGCGACGTCGGCCGGCAGCGGTCCGGCGCCCGAGTCGTGCACCGTGTCGAGGCGCAGGTGCGGTGCGTCCCCGACGTTGAACAGCGAGGAGAAGACGTTGAGCACCTCCGTCACGTTGTCCAGCAGGTCCTGCGGCAGCGGCCCCGGACCGACGCCCGCGAGCGCGGTCCGGGCCGGGATGAGCGCGATGGCGCCGCCGAGCGCGGCGGCGAGCGTCGTGTCCACCGCGACGAGGGCCTGGGCCCGGAGGAACTGGGTGACGTAGACGCCGACGAGGACGCCCGGCTCGGTCGCGGGCGTCACCGACTCGTCGGCCGGTGACACCTCGCAGTCGCGGCCGACGAGCATGGTGAGGAGGTCACGGACCTCCTTGAGCGGGGGGATCGGTGTGGTGCTCATGCGAGGAAGGGGTCGATGGTCGAGCGGAAGACGTCGGGCGTGAAGGGTTTGGCGATGAGGAACAGCGCGCCCTCGCGGGCGGCGAGCTCCCGCATCTGCGGCGAGCCCTCCGAGGTGACGAAGCCGAGCGGGACGTCGGGCGCCGCCACGGTGAGCCGCCGCAGCAGGTCGATGCCGCTCATCTCGGGCATGTTCCAGTCCGACAGCACGAGGTCCGGCTGCTGGGCGAGGACCACCTCCAGGGCCTCGGCGCCGTTGCTCGCCTCGGTGACCTCCCAGTCGCCGTAGCCCGCCTGGCGCAGCGTGCGGATGACGATCTGACGCATCACCCGGCTGTCGTCGACGACGATGA
>DAHVRG010000253.1 GCA_027322565.1 Georgenia sp. | reverse complement strand
CGTCCCGAGGGTAGTCCCTCCGGCGACGCCGCCGAGGCGCCTCGGCGGCCAGGCCGCCGGTCGCTTCCTCAGCGCGCGGGGACCGCCGCGACGGCCGCGGCGAGCGCGTCGCCCACCTCGGTGGTGGAGCGCGTGGCGGTGCCCCGCTCCGCGATGTCGGCGGCGACAGCCTGCTCGACCCGGGCTGCGGCGTCGGCGTAGCCGAGGTGCGCGAGCAGGAGCGCGACGGACAGGACGGTGGCGGTCGGGTCGGCCTTGCCCTGGCCGGCGATGTCCGGCGCCGAGCCGTGCACGGGCTCGAACATGCTGGGCGCCGTCCGGTCGGGGTTGACGTTGCCGGAGGCGGCCAGGCCGATGCCACCGGTGACGGCGGCGGCGAGGTCGGTGACGATGTCGCCGAAGAGGTTGTCGGTGACGATCACGTCGAAGCGTGCCGGGTCGGTGACGAGGAAGATCATCGCGGCGTCGACGTGGAGGTAGTCCACCGTGACGTCCGGGAACTCGGCGTTGACGCGCTCGACCGTGCGCCGCCACAGGTGGCCGGCGTGGACGAGGACGTTGTGCTTGTGGACGAGGGTGAGCTTCTTGCGCGGGCGAGCGGCGGCCCGCGCGAAGGCGTCACGTACCACCCGCTCGACCCCGAAGGCGGTGTTGACGCTGACCTCGTTGGCGACCTCGTGCGGCGTGCCGACGCGGATCGCGCCACCGTTGCCGACATACGGGCCCTCGGTGCCCTCCCGGACGACGACGAAGTCGATCTCGCCCAGGTCGGCGAGCGGTGTGGGGACGCCCGGGAAGAGACGCGAGGGACGCAGGTTGACGTAGTGGTCGAGCTCGAAGCGCAGCCGCAGGAGCAGGCCGCGCTCGAGCACACCGCTCGGGACCGAGGGGTCACCGACCGCGCCGAGCAGGATGGCGTCGTGCTGCCGGATCGCGGCGAGGTCCTCGTCGGTGAGGGTCTCGCCGGTGCGGTGCCACCGGGCTGCGCCGAGGTCGTAGGGGGTCGTGCGGACGGTGACGTCCTGTCCGGACAGCGCCGTCTCGAGGACCTTCAGCCCCTCCGCGACGACTTCCTGACCGATGCCGTCGCCGGCGATCACTGCGAGGTCGATGGTGCGCGTCATGCCTCCCACCCTAACGAGCCGTCCACGGATCGGGACGGGCGTCTCACTTTATGGCCGGCTCGTAGGCGCTGCGCCGCTTCGGCGGCTTCGGGTCGAGGAGCCGGAAGCGCTCGAGGACGACCGGCGTGTCGGCGGTGAGGCGGAGGCCGGCGGCACCGAGCTCCGCGGTGAAGACTGCCTCGTGGTCGCGGCGCCAGCGGGCCACGGACCTGTCCCCCTCCCCCTCCGCGGCCGCGTGGCCGGCGTCGACGTCGCCGAACGCGACGACGTCGACGTCGGTGGTGACGACGAGCGCCCGCGGCCGGCCCGCGCCGTCGAGGACGATCGACAGGTCACCCGGCGCAGGCAGCGGCACCCCCTCCCACTCGTAGAGCTGGGCAGGGCTCGACGTCGCGGTCTTCTGGCCGGCGAGGACGAGCCCGAGCAGGGCATCGGCGGTCCCGGGGTCGGTGTCGAAGGACCACGCGGGCGGCGGTACGGCACCCAGCGGCTGCTGGCCCACGACGACGTCGAGCCGGTCGAGACCGGCCCGCTTGCGTGCCGTGGCCCAGTAGGCCTCGACGGCGGCGTCCCGAGCGGCCTCGGCGTCCAGGTCTGCGGCGTCCTCGCTCATGCCCCGAGTCTGCCAGGCTCCGGTGCGTACGCTGGACGTCACGAACGTCCCCGCGAAGGAGCCACCGATGTCCACCACACCATCCGAGCCCGAGGAGAGCGCCGGTCAGCAGCACGGTGCGGACCACCCGGGCCCGGTGCCGTCCGAGGCAGCTCCCGAGGAGCGGCCGGCGGGGCCGGGTCCCGGCGAGGCCGGGCCGGCACCGCACGTCCCGCCCCCACCCGAGCCGACGTACGGCGCGCAGCAGCCGGGCACCGCGTTCCCGGGACAGCAGCCACCTCGGGGCCCCGAGCACCAGGGCCCGGGGTACCAGCAGCCGCCCCACCCCGGGCAGCCCCCGTACCCGGGGCACCCGCCGTACGCCGGCCGTCCGCCCTACTACCAGCAGCCCGGCGGTGACGACCGCACCATCGCCGTCCTGGCGCACCTGTCTCCGCTCATCGCCATCGCGCTCAGCGCCGGCCTGCTCAGCTTCCTCGGCCCACTCGTCGTCTGGCTCATCTGGAAGGACCGGGGCCCGCTCATCCGCAACGCAGCGGCGAGCGCCTTCAACTTCAACATCACCGTGTGGCTCGCGAACGTCGTCGCATTCATCATCGTGTTCACGGTGGTGCTCATCCCGCTGTCGATCATCCTGTGGATCGGGGCGTTCGTCGCCCAGCTCGTGCTGTCGATCAAGGGAGCGCTCGCCGCCAACCGCGGCGAGGTCTACCGGTACCCGCTCCAGGTCCCGATCCTCAGCTGACGGTCCGCCCAGAAATCGTCCGCAAATCCACCGGTGACAGCCTTCTCGCCATGTGGTAGGCGGGCATAGCCTCACGCTGTCCCGAGCGCGTCCCCTCCCGTCACCTGCCGCTCCCGCAACGTCGCACCCGGGCACCGGCCGCCCCATCAGGGGCGGTCGTCCGGTACTCACGCCTGGAGACACCATGCGCAAGTCCACCCTCGCGGCCGGGGTCGGCATCCTGGCCCTCGCCGGCACCCTCGTCACCGCACCCGCCAGTGCCCAACGGGGTCACCACGACCGGGGCCCCGACATCCTCGTCGACGGCCTGGTCGGGCCGCTCAGCCTCGACGTCGGCGACCACGGCTCCGTCTACGTCACCCAGTCGTTCGCGGGCACGCTGTCCAAGGTCGACCGGCGCGGCCGCGTGACCGACCTCCACCAGCTCGAGGTGACGCCTCCCGACGCAGGTGAGCTCACCGGCGTCACCTACCACCGCGGCGCGACCTACCACGTCGAGAACGACTACTCGGGTGAGGTCCCGACGAGCCACATCGTCCGGACGTCGAAGCGGGGCCACCGCACCGTCGTGAGCGACGACCTGTGGGCCTACGAGATCGCGAACAACCCCGACAGCTCCCAGACCTACGGGTTCCGCGGCCTGGACGACCAGTGCTCGGCCGAGGTCGCCGGGATCGAGGAGGTCCTCGGACTCCCTCTCGACGCGTACGAGGGCATCGTCGAGTCGCACGCCTACCAGCTCGACGTCCACCGGGGCAGCGTCTACGTCGCCGACGCCGCGGCGAACGCGATCCTGCGGGTGAGCACGCGGACCGGTGAGGTCTCGACCGTGGCGGTGCTGCCGTCGACCACGACGACGATGACCGCCGAGATCCTGGCCACCCTCGGTGAGTCCTTGCCCGAGGGCGTGGAGTTCCCCGACTGCGTCGTCGGGCAGGAGTTCACCTCCGAGTCGGTCCCCACCGACGTCCAGGTCGCCCGGGACGGCAGCCTGTACGTCTCGACCCTCGGGGGCATCGTCGGTGAGGTCGTCCCGCAGAGCCACGTGTACCGCGTCACCCCCTGGAACGGGCCGGTCCGCGAGGTCGCAGACGGGCTGCACGGCGCCACCGGGCTGGCGCTGACCCGCTCCGGGGACATCGTCGTCGCGGAGATGTTCGGCGGCGAGGTGACGCTCGTCCGCCAGCACCGCCGCCACACCCACGTCGACACCCTCTTCACGGCCGACTCCCCGGCCGACGTCGCCGTCGACGGCCGGACGCTGTACGCGACGACCGGCACCATGGGCGAGAGCGGTGCCGTCGAGACGTACCGCCTACGCGGGCACTGACCCGGGAACGACGGGGCCCGCCGGGATCTTCCCGGCGGG
>DAHVRG010000250.1 GCA_027322565.1 Georgenia sp. | reverse complement strand
GCCGGCCGACGCGCTGTACGCCGACGCCGTCGAGCGGATGGCGGACCGGCTCGGACTGGACTGAGCCCGGGCCCCGGTCAGCTGCGCCCGACGTCGCGGCGGCCCAGCCCCACGAGCCCGACGGCGATGAGCAGGACGGCCAGGCCGCCCATGACGACGAGCGGAGCCGCGGCGACGTCGACCCCGGGGACGAGTGGGGTGTGTGCCAGCGGTGAGACGTCGCGGGCGGCGGCGGGCAGACCGAGCAGGTCGCCGAGGAAGACGACGACCGACGCCCAGACGACGAGCGCCCACGCGACGGACGCGAGCCGAGGCGCCACGCCGTACAGCGCGACCGCGAGCGCCGCGAAGACGAGCACGGCGGGCAGGTAGGCGAGCGACGCCGCGGTGAGGTCGGGGACCCAGGCGGCCTCCCTGGTGGCGGCGGCGACCCCCAGGCCCACCCCGAGCCCGAGGAGCACCTGCGTGCACACCGCCCCGACGGCCACGACGGCGAGCCAGCCGCCCAGCAGCCGGGTGCGTGAGGCCCCGGAGACGAGGACGCCCTCGACCCGGCCCGCGCGCTCCTCGCCCCGCAGCTGGAGCACTCCCCAGACGGACAGCGCGGCGGGGCCGATGGCGAGGAAGGAGAGCATGACCGCGGCGAAGGAGCGGGTGAGGTCGTCGAGGTCGAGGGCGATCCACTCCCCGATGTCGGGGATGTCCTCCACCATGCCGTCGAGAGCGTTGGCGAGGCTGCCGAAGGCGATGGCGAAGAGGAGCAGCCCGACCGCCCAGCCGACGAACGTGCCGGTGAGCAGGCGGCGCGCCAGCCCGACGGGGCTGAGCAGCCCGCGGGAGGCGGCCGCCGGGCCGGGCCGCGCCGCGAGCAGCCCGGCGCCGAGGTCGCGCCGGTGGGCCAGGACGACGGCGACGGCGAGCAGCACGGCCGTGGTCAGGACGGGGACGAGCAGCGGCCACCACCGCAGGTCGACGTACAGGCGCGTCTGTTGCGCCCAGGCGAACGGCGAGAGCCACGAGAGCCACGACCCCTGCCGGTCGATGACGTCGCCGACGCCGCGGACGAGGAACGCGACGGCGACGGCGCCCATGGCCGTGGCCGACGCCGTCCGGGCATGCTCGGTCAGCTGTGCGGTCACCGCGGCCACGGCCCCGAACACGAGGCCGGTGAGGGTGGTCGCCACACCGAAGGCCACGGAGTCGGCGCCCTCCATCCCCGTGCCGACCAGCGCGCCGGTGAGGGCGAGGCCGACGGCGACGTCGGCGATGGCGACGGTGAGCATCGCGGCCACCGCCGGGGCGAAGCGGCCGACGGGCAGCGAGCGGAGCATCTCCAGGCGGCCGGACTCCTCCTCCGCTCGGGTGTGCCGCACCGCGAGGAGCACGCTCATGATGGCGGCGGGGAGGAGTACCCACAGCGAGAGCTCGTTGGCGACCATCGCGCCGAAGGTGTAGTCGTCGAGCGCGAAGGCCGGACCCGTCATGAGGACCGCGCCGGGGTTGTCCATGAGCGCGGCCCGCGCCTGGAGGGCAGCGGCGTCCGGGTAGGTCTCCTCGAGCGCGACGACGGAGGACGCGACGAGGGCGAGGAAGGCGAGCGCCCAGATGACGATCTGCCGGCGCGAGATGCGCAGGAAGAGGCGGAGCAGCGCGCCGGTCCCGGCGAACGGCTCGGGCCCGACGGGCTCCTGCTCCCGGGCGGTGGCGGCCGGGCGGGTCGGGGTCGCAGTGCTCATCGTGCCCCCTCGGCCGGTGCTGCCACGGCGAGCTCGTCGCCGTAGTGCCGCAGGAAGAGCTCCTCGAGGGAGGGCGGGGTGATCGTGAGGTTCTGCACGTCCAGCTCGGCGAGGACCGGCAGGAGGTCCTGCACCGCGGTGTCGTCGACGTCGAAACGCACCCGGCCGTCGTCGGCGACGAAGTCGTGCACGCCGTGCAGGCCGGCGATGCGGGCGGGGTCCGCCGTCGTCGTCGCCGTGACGGTGGAGCGGGTGAGGTGGCGGAGCTGGGCCAGCGTGCCGCTCTCGACGTCGCGGCCGGCGCGGATGATCGTCACGGTGTCGCACAGCTTCTCGACCTCGGCGAGGATGTGGCTGGAGAGCAGCACGGTGCGGCCGGCGTCGCGGAGCTTGCGCACCTCCTCGGTGAAGACCGCCTCCATGAGCGGGTCGAGGCCCGAGGTCGGCTCGTCGAGCAGGTAGAGCTCGACGTCGCGCGACAGGGCGGCGACGAGGGCCACCTTCTGCCGGTTGCCCTTGGAGTAGGTGCGGGTCTTCTTCGTCGGGTCGAGCTCGAAGCGTTCGAGCAGCTCGGCACGCCGTTTCCGGTGGGCCGAGCCGCGCTCGTGGCGGGTGAGGACGTCGATCGCCTCGCCGCCGGTGAGGTTCGGCCACAGGCTCGTGTCGCCGGGCACGTAGGCGAGGTGCCGGTGGAGCTCGACGGCGTCGTGCCACGGGTCCCGGCCGAGCACCCGCGCCGTCCCGGACGTGGCGCGGAGCATGCCGAGCAGGATGCGGATGGTCGTGGACTTCCCGGCGCCGTTCGGGCCGAGGAAGCCGGTCACCTGACCGGCCGGCACGGTGAGCGAGAAGCCGTCCAGGGCGCGGGTCGCCCCGAAGGTCTTCGTCAGGTCGCGGGTGACGATGGCAGTGTCCGGCATGGTTCCCCCTGTCGGGTCAGGACTCGGCGGCGCCCTCGGCGCGCGTCTCCAGGTAGGCGTCGAGCAGCGTCGTGTCGGTGAGCAGCGGTTGCGTGTAGAGCTCGAGGATCGGGCCGACGATGCGCTCGGAGTAGCTGCGCAGCCAGGCCGGGAGCTCCTCGAGGTCGAGGTGGTCCTCGTGGGCGGGCAGCTGGAGGAGCAGGGCGCCGAGCGCCTGCTCGACGAGGACCCGGGCACGTGCCTCCGGGTCGCGGCTGGGCCGGACGGTGCCGGCCTCCTCGCCCTGCCGCAGGTACTCCACGGCATCGGCGACGAAGCCGTCGACGAGCCGGGTGGCGAGCGGGCCGCCGGCCTGGAGCCGGCGCAGGACGTAGCCGATGACGGGGGCGTACCCCTCGACCTGGGCCAGCTGCGCGAGGAGGGCTCCGGTTGCGCCGGGGCCCATGACGCTCTCCTTGTTGTGGCGCGTCACGGCGTGGACGTAGTCGTCGCAGGCCGTGCGCAGGCCCTCGCCGGAGCCGAAGTGGTGGATGATCAGCCCCGCACTGACACCGGCGTCGGCGGCGATCGCCCGCAGCGAGGCGGACATGCCGTTCGTGGCGAAGCGCCGGATCGCGGCCTGGAGGATCCGGGCGCGCGCCGTGCGCTCGTCGGCGACGGGCGGGATCTGAGACTCGGCTGAACTCACGTTCAACAGACTATACGCGCGTTCAGCCGATGTCCACCCCTCCGTCGCCGACAGCTCACTTCCCACCGACAGGTGAGTTGCGCACCGACAGCACAGGTTGTGCGCCGACAGGTGAGCCCCCACCGTCAGGAGGGAGTGCGAACCGAGCCCGTGGTAAGGGACCTGTCGGCGAGAAGTGAGCTCTCGGTGGGAGACGAGCTGTCGGTGAGAAGTGGGCTGTCGCCGGGAAGTGAGCTCTCGCTGGGCGGCGGCGTCCGGTCAGAGGCCGCCGCGGAGGGCGGCGACGGGCTCGAGCGACGCCGCCTTGATGGCGGGGTAGGCACCCGCGACGAGGCCGATGACGCCCCCGAGCAGGGCCGCCCCACCGACGAGGCGCAGGTCGAGGATCGGCGTCCACTCCTGCGCGATGCTCACCCCGACGACCGCGAAGGAGCCGAGCGCCGCTCCGATGAGCCCGCCGAGCAGCCCGATCGTCACGGACTCGAGGATGAACTGGGCGGCGATCTGCCGCCTGCTCGCTCCGAGCGCGCGCCGCAGCCCGATCTCCCCGACCCGCTCGATGACCCCGAGCAGCGTGACGTTGGCGATGCCGAGACCACCGACGAGCAGCGCGACGCCGCCGAGAGCGAGGAAGATCGCGTTGATGTCGGACTGGACGTTCTCACGCAGCCGGTTGCCCAGGCTCGGCGCCTGGACGGACACGTTCTCCGGGCTGTTCGGGGCGAGCGCGACCGGTGCCTGCTCGGTGAGCAGCGGTCCTGCCCCGATGGCGATCCGCACCTGCGCCTCCGACGGTGCGGTGAGGCCGAAGTCGGCGCGGGCGGTGCCGAGCGGGATGACCACGGCGTCGAGGACGTCACGGCGTCGGGCGACGTCCTCGACGATGCCGATGACGGTGTAGGCCGCCTCGCCGATGAAGATCGACGGCTGGGTGTCCACCCGGTTGATGCCGAGCCGTTCGGCGGCCGACGCGCCGAGCACGGCGACCCGGTCGGCACGGGTGTCGTGGCCCGCGTCGAACATCCGGCCGGTGGCGAGCGTGCCGCGCAGGGCCGGCAGCAGCTGCTCCGAGCCGGCGACGAGGTTGGGCTGCACCTGCGCGGCCGCCGACGGGTCGACGAGTGGCACGGAGGTGATCCTGCGGTCCCCCGCGTCGAGGTCGGCGAGGAGCACCACCGCCTCGACGCCGTTGAGTCGCCCGAGCCGCTCGGGGGTGTCCCAGGGCAGGGCGACGCGGGCCCGGTTCGAGCCGTCCATGCCCTGGGTGGTGCCGGGCTGGACGACCGCCTGGGTGGCGGCGACGGCGTCGAACTGCCTGGCGATCTGCCCCCCGCCGGTCTGTGCCATGCCCACCGTGACGACGAGGGCCGCGATGCCGAGGACGGTTCCGAGGATGGTGAGGGCGAGCTTGCCGGGCCGTGCGCCGATGCCGTGGCCCGACTCCCGGACGAGGTCGCGCAGCCCGAAGCCCTTCACCCGAGCTCCCGGAGGATGCCGTCGGTGATGCGCCCCCGGCGCTGGGCGCGGGCGGCGACCGCGTCGTCGTGGGTGATGACGAGGAGGGTGAGGCCGTCGGCGTGGAGCTCGTCGAAGAGGTCGAGCACCTCGCGGGAGGTGGCGCTGTCGAGGTTGCCGGTGGGCTCGTCGGCGAGCAGCAACCGTGGCGAGGTGGCGACCGCGCGCGCCACGGCCACCCGCTGCCGCTCGCCGCCGGAGAG
>DAHVRG010000249.1 GCA_027322565.1 Georgenia sp. | reverse complement strand
CGCGCGGTCGCCGGGGAAGAGGCGGGCGGCCGGGTTGGAGACCGCCCGCTTCCCGAAGGGGTTCACGGCCAGCGGGGTCTCGAACGGCTCGTAGTGCTCGGGGAAGGGCCCCTCGGCCATGAGCCCGAGGGCGAAGAGCCGGCCCACGCCCTCCGGGTTCATGATGAAGGGGGCGACCTCCTCCTCCGGCCTCGCGTCGGGGCGCATGTCGGGGACGTCGGCGCCGGCCCAGGCCCGGCCGTTCCAGAAGACCAGGCGGCGATCCGGATCCCAGGGGCGGCCGGCCGGATCGGCCGAGGCGCGGTTGTACAGCACCCGGCGGTTGGCCGGCCAGACCCAGCCCCACTCCAGGGCGACCCAGTCCTGCTCCTGGCCGGGCTTACGGCGGGCCGCCTGGTTGACACCGCCCGCGAAGACGCCGGTGTAGATCCAGCAGCCGCCCGCGGTGGAGCCGTCGGCCCGCATCTCGGTGAAGCTCGACAGCGGCCTGCCGGTCGCGACCTCGAAGCCGTTGATCTCCATGAGCACGGCCTCGGCGCTGGGCTCGGCGTGCGCGCCGTGCACCGGGTAGTCCCAGGTGAGGTCGAGCAGCGGGCGGTCGCGTTCGTCGCCGCTCGCAGCCAGCCGCTCCCGCATGATGCGGCCGAGGTGGTAGAAGAACCACAGCTCGGAGCGGCGGTCGCCGGTGGGCTCCACCGCCTGTTCGCGCCACTGGAGCATGCGCTGGGTCTGGGTGAACGTGCCCTCCTTCTCCACGTGGGAGGCGGCGGGCAGGAGGAAGACCTCGGTGGCGCACTCCTCGGTGACGATCTCCCCGGTCTCGACCTCCGGGGAGTCCTTCCAGAACGAGGCGCTCTCGATCTCGTACAGGTCCCGCACGACGAGCCAGTCGAGCTGGGCCATCCCGAGCCGCTGCGCCTTCCCGTGGGCGGAGCCGACGGCGGGGTTCTGCCCGAGGAGGAAGTAGCCCTTGACCTTCCCGTCGATCATGTCGAGGACGGTGCGGTAGGTGCCGTGGTCGCCGTCGATACGCGGCAGGTAGTCGTAGCACCAGTCGTTCTCGGCGGTGGCCGCATCGCCCCAGTACGCCTTGAGCAGGCTCGTGGCGTAGGCGTCGGTGCCCGCCCAGAACCCCTTCGCCCCGGGGTGCGACATGTCCTCCACCCAGCGGGCGAGGTCGGGGTGCTTCGCGGCGTCGGGCATGACGAGGTAGCCGGGAAGCAGGTTGAACAGGGTGGGGATGTCCGTGGAGCCCTGGATGCTCGCGTGGCCGCGCAGCGCCATGATCCCGCCGCCGGGGCGGCCCATGTTGCCGAGGAGCAGCTGGAGGATGGACCCGGCCCGGATGTACTGGGCCCCGACGCTGTGCTGGGTCCAGCCCACGCTGTAGACCAGCGCCGTCGTCCGCTCCCGCCCGGAGCTCTCCACCCACGCCTGGGCGACCTCGAGGAACTGCTCCTCCGAGATGCCGCACGTCTCCGCGACGAGCTCGGCCGTGTAGCGGGAGAAGTGCCGCTTGAGCACCTGGTAGACGGTGCGCGGGTGCTGGAGCGTCTCGTCGCGCTCGGGCTCCTCGGGCACCGGCATCCCGTGCGCCTCGTGCTGCAGGCCGGACGCGGTGGCGCGGTCGGCGGCGACCTCCTCCTCGTCCTCCCCCGTGTGCTCGGTGCCGGCGTACTGCCACGTCGTCGTGTCGTAGGTGCGGGTCTCCGGGTCGAAGCCGGAGAAGAGCCCGTCGAGGTCCTCGGTGTCGAGGAAGTCCTCGGACAGGATGGTCGCGGCGTTGGTGTAGGCCAGGACGTACTCCCGGAAGTCGAGCTCGTGCTGGAGCACGTAGTTGATGACCGCGCCGAGGAACGCGATGTCGGTCCCCACGCGGATCGGCACGAAGACGTCGGCGTGCGCGCTCGTGCGGGTGAAGCGCGGGTCGACGTGGATGACCTTGGCTCCCCGCCGCTTCGCCTCCATCACCCACTGGAAGCCCACCGGGTGGGCCTCGGCCATGTTCGAGCCCTGGATGATGATGCAGTCAGCGTTCGCCAGGTCCTGCTGGAAGTTGGTGGCCCCTCCTCGGCCGAAGCTGGTCCCCAGACCGGGGACCGTCGCGGAGTGTCATATCCGGGCCTGGTTCTCGATCTGCACCGCGCCCATCGCGGTGAAGAGCTTCTTGATGAGGTAGTTCTCCTCGTTGTCCAGCGTCGCGCCGCCGAGGGCCGCGATGCCCATGGTCCGGCGCAGGTGGCGGCCCTCCGCGTCGGTCTGCTGCCACGTCCGGGCCCGGGTCTCCAGGACGCGGTCGGCGATCATCTCCATCGCCGTGTCGAGGTCGAGGTCCTCCCACTCCGTGCCGTAGGGGCGCCGGTAGCGGACCTTCTCCAGGCGGTTCGGCCCGGTGACCAGGCTCTTGCTCGCCGCGCCCTTGGGGCAGAGTCGGCCGCGGGAGATCGGGCTGTCCGGGTCGCCCTCGATCTGGACGACCTGCTCGTCCTTGACGAAGACGCGCTGGCCGCAGCCGACCGCGCAGTAGGGGCACACGCTGCGGGCGACCCGGTCGGCGGTGGCCGTGCGCGGGGTGAGCTCCTCGGTGCGGCGGGAGCGGGCGGCCCTGCCGCGGCCGAGCACGTCCGTCCCCGTCAGCTGGCGCAGCACGGGCCAGTTGAGGAACGTCGCCATCGCTCACCCCTTCGTGTCCCTCGTCACGGTAGCGCGGACGCCGGGCACCCGCAGCCGTCCCCGCCGGCTCCGTGTGGCCGGGCGGTGCTGCCTCAGCGCACCCGGACGGTCCACTCCTCGGCTTGGACGAGCTCACCGACCACCGGGTGGCCGGGCAGCTCCCCGACGACGAGCAGGCCACCGGAGGTCTGGGCGTCGGCGAGCAGGAGGAGCTCGTCGTCGTCGACGTCGGAGGCGACGTGCGGGCGCACCCAGTCGAGGTTGCGGCGGCTGCCGCCGGGGACGTAGCCGGCGGCGAGGGACTCCCGGGCACCGGCGACGTACGGCACGGCGGCCGCGTCGACGACCGCACTGACGCCGCTCGCCCGGGCGAGCTTGTACAGGTGGCCGAGCAGCCCGAAGCCGGTGACGTCGGTGGCGGCCTCGACGCCGGTCGCGAGCGCCGCGCGGGACGCCTCTCGGTTGAGCGTCGTCATGACCGCGACGGCCTCCGCGAACCGTTCGCCCGTCGCCTTGTGCCGGTTGTTGAGGATACCGAGGCCGAGCGGCTTGGTCAGCGTGAGCGGCAGGCCGGCGCGTCCGGCGTCGTTGCGCAGGAGCCGGTCGGCGTCGGCGATGCCGGTGACCGCCTGTCCGTACTTGGGCTCGCGGTCGTCGACGCTGTGCCCCCCGCCGACGACGACGCCGGCCTCCTCGCACACGGCCGCACCGCCGCGGAGGACCTCGGCGGCGACGTCGAACGGGATGCGGTCGCGCGGCCAGGCGAGGAGGTTGACGGCGACGAGGGGGGTGCCGCCCATCGCGTATACGTCGGAGAGCGCGTTCGTCGCGGCGATCCGCCCGAAGTCGAAGGGGTCGTCGACGACGGGGGTGAAGAAGTCGGCGGTCGCGATGACCGCGCGGCTGCCGTCGATCCGGACCGCGGCGGCGTCGTCGCCGTTCTCAATCCCGACGAGGAGGTCGGGGTGGGTGCTGCCCGGCAGCGTGCCCAGGACCCGCTCGAGCTCGCCGGGCGGGACCTTGCAGGCGCAGCCGCCACCCGCGGCGTACTGGGTGAGGCGGAGGTCGGGGTACGTGGCGGTGGTCACAGGCGCCAGGGTAGCGGGGCCCGCGTCGCGCGACCGCGGACGACCGTCGGTCGCGGACGGCGAGCGGCTACGCTGCCCCCCGGAGGCGTACCTCGTCTGGTGACGGGCGCGGTCTTCAAAACCGTTGTGGTCGAGCAGCTCGGCCAGGCGGGTTCGATTCCCGTCCGCCTCCGCCACCGACCCCAGGGAGGCTCGTAGTGCTGGACCACCGGCGCGCGACGCCGCGCACCGACACCGTCCTTGCCGACCCGGCCCTCGTCGCTGCGGCCGGACGGCTCGGGCCGCAGCTGGTCAAGGACGCCGCCCGGCGCGCCATCGAGGAGTGTCGGCAGGGACGGGTCCGGCCGCAGGAGGTCGTCGCCGCCACGCTCGCGGCGCTGCCCGCGACGGCGACGACGCTGCGCCCGGTGATCAACGCGACGGGCGTGCTCGTCCACACCAACCTCGGCCGGGCGCCGCTCTCCCCGGCGGCCGTGGCGGCCCTCGAGGTCGCAGCCGGGACGACGGACGTCGAGGTCGACCTCGGCACCGGCCGCCGTGGGCGCCGCGGCCGGGGGGCGCTGGCGGCGCTCGCCCGCGCGGTGCCGGACGCCGGTGGGGTCCACGTCGTCAACAACGGGGCCGCCGCCCTCGCCCTCGTGACGCTCGCGCTGGCCGCGGGACGCTGCGTCGTCGTGGCCCGCGGGGAGCTCGTCGAGATCGGGGACGGCTTCCGGATCCCCGAGCTGCTCGAGTCCGTCGGGGCCCGGCTGCGGGAGGTCGGCACGACGAACCGGGTGCGGCTGGAGGACTACGCCGCGGCGGTCGACGACGACGTCGCCTTCGTGCTCAAGGTGCACCCGTCGAACTTCCGGGTCACCGGGTTCACCGCGAGCGTCCCGGTCGAACGGTTGGCGACCCTTCCGGTGCCCGTCGTCGCCGACATCGGCTCCGGTCTCCTGGCGCCGCACCCCCGGCTGCCGGCCGAGCCCTCCGCCGCCGGCACGCTGCGGGCCGGGGCCGCCGTCGTCACGGCATCCGGTGACAAGCTGCTCGGCGGGCCACAGTGCGGGCTCCTGCTCGGGGAGGCCGACGTCGTCGAGGGGCTGCGCCGGCACCCGTTCGCGCGGGCGGTCCGGGTGGACAAGCTCACCCTCGCCGCGCTCGAGGCCACTCTCACCGGGCCGGTGCCGCCGGTCCCCGCCGGGCTGGACGCCGACGCGGCCGACCTCCTGCGCCGGGCCCGGGCGATCGCCGCGGCGCTGGGGGCCGACGTCGCCGCCGAGGCGGTGGAGAGCGTCGGCGCCGTCGGGGGCGGCGGTGCTCCCGGGGTGGAGCTGCCGAGCGCCGCCGTGGCGGTCGACGACCGGCTCGCCGCCCCGCTGCGTACCGGCGCGTGCCCGGTGCTCGGCCGCGCCCACCGCGGGCGGCTGCTGCTCGACCTCCTGGCCGTCCCGCCGGAGCAGGACGACGCGCTCGCCGAGGCGGTGCGGGCCGCGGCCGGGCGGGTGTGATGCACGTCGTCGCCACGGCGGGGCACGTGGACCACGGCAAGTCCGCGCTCGTGCGCGCCCTCACCGGCACCGAGCCGGACCGGCTCGCCGAGGAGCACCGCCGCGGGCTGTCGATCCAGCTGGGGTACGCCTGGACCACGCTGCCGGGAGCGCGTGAGGTCGCCTTCGTCGACGTCCCCGGGCACGAGCGGTTCATCAGCACCACGCTCGCCGGGCTCGGACCCGTGCCGGCCGTGCTCTTCGTCGTCGCCGCGGACGACCCGTGGATGCCCCAGGCGGCCGAGCACCTCGCCGCCCTCGACGCGCTCGGGGTGGAGCACGGCGTCCTCGCCGTCACCCGGGCCGACCTCGCCGACCCCGGCCCCGCCCGGGAGCGCGCCCTGGCCGAGCTGGCGGCGACCTCTCTGCGCGGCGCCCCAGCGGTGACGCTGAGCGCCCGCACCGGGCAGGGGCTGGACGAGCTGCGCGCGGCGCTGGTGAGGATGGTGGCCGCCCTCCCTTCCCCGCCGACGGACGCGCCGGTCCGGCTGTGGGTGGACCGCAGCTTCACCGTGGCCGGCGCGGGGACGGTCGTCACCGGGACGCTGCCCGCCGGCCGGGTGGCGGCGGGTGACCGGCTCGAGGCGGAGGGGACGGAGCACCGGGTGCGGGCGGTGCAGTCGCTCGGCCGGGACGTCGAGGGTGCCGAGGGCGTCGCCCGGGTGGCGCTCAACCTCGCCGGAGACGCACCGGTCGCGCGCGGCGACGTGCTCGTGACGCCCGGCGCGTGGCACCGCACCGACGTCGTCGACGTGCGGCTCGGTCCGCCGCGTCTGGGGGACGGCGCCGCCCCGCAGCGGCCCGTCCTCCACGTCGGCTCGGCGCTGGTCGGCGTCCACCACCGGCCGCTGGCCCCCGGCGTCGCCCGGCTCCTGCTCGACCGCCGGCTCCCGCTGCGGGTGGGGGACCGGGCGCTGCTGCGTGACCCGGGCACCCGGCGGCTCTGGGCCGTCACGGTGCTCGACCCCGCTCCCCCACCGCTGGGCCGGCGCGGGGCGGCACGGGCCCGTGGACGGGCGCTGGCCGCCGCCGACGGCCGGCCCGACCTCGCGACCGAGGTCGCACGCCGCGGCGTGGTCGCAGCCGCGCTGCTCGCCCGGATCGGGGTGCCCGTGGACGGGACGGACGCGGATGTCGTGCGCGCCGGAGGGTGGCTCCTCAGCCCGGACCGGGTGGCCGCAGCCGCCCGCGAGGCGGTCGACGTCGTCCGTGAGCACGCCCGCTCGGCGCCGCTGGACCCGCCGCTCACGCTCGCCGCGCTCGCCGAGCGGCTCGGGCTCCCCGGCCCGGAGCCGGCGGCCGCCGTCGTCGCCGCGCCGCTGCGGGTGGAGGCCGGCCGCGTCGTGCTCGACGACGCGGACGACGTGCCCCCCGCCGTCCGGGCCGCGGTCGCGGCGCTGGGCGAACGTCTCGCGGAGCAGCCCTTCGCCGCTCCCGCGGCGGACGAGCTGCCGGCGCTGGGGCTGGACGCGAAGGTGCAGGCCGCGGCGGCGCGGGCCGGCCTGGTGCTGCGGCCGGCACCCGGGGTCGTGCTCCTCGCCGGGACCGACGACCTTGCGGTCGAGCGGCTGGCGGCGCTCCCACAGCCGTTCACCGTGAGCCAGGCCCGCCGTCACCTCGGCACCAGCCGGCGGGTGGTGCTTGCGCTGCTCGCGCACCTGGACCGCACCGGCCGGACGCGCCGGCTGCCGGACGACAGCCGGCGCGTCACCGGCCGGTGAGCCAGGTCGGCCGGGTCAGCGCGTGAGTGGCCCGTCGAGCACCGTCGGGACGTAGTCGAGCAGCTGGAGCCGGCCGTCGAAGGTCCGGCTCTCAATGAGCTCGAGGGCCACCTCCGGGTAGTCGTCGTAGATCCGGGTCTGCCCCGTCTGACCGTTGATGACCGGGAAGACGACGAGCCGGAAGCGGTCCACGAGGCCCGCGACTAGGAGCGAGCGGCACAGGCTCACGCTGCCCAGCGTGCGCAGCGGCAGGTCGCTCTCCGCCTTGAGGGTGCGCACCGCCGCGACGGCGTCCTCCCGGACGAGGCGGGTGTTCGGCCAGGCGAGCGGCTCGGTGACGGTCGAGGAGAAGACCACCTTGGGCATGACGGCGAGGCTGTCGAGGCTCGCCTGCTCATCCTCCGAGTAACCCGCCTCGGGCGGGGTGGCGGCCATCCCCGACATGAGCCGGTAGGTGTTCGCGCCCATGAGGGTGAGGGCGGCGTCGGGTGCCTGCTCCTCCAGCCAGCCGAGGTACTCCGGGCCCTCCATACCCCAGAAGCCGGGCCAGCCCTCGGCGGAGCCGTAGCCGTCGAGCGAGACGATGAAGTCGACCATGAGCTCCTGCATGAGCGGTCCCCCCTGTTCGTGGTGGTTTGCGTGGAGGGACAGACCGGTGCGGCGGGCGGAACTCATCGCCGACGCCGGGACGGGGCCGCGTCGGGGTCGGTGACCTCAGCCCTCGACCGGCGACAGGCGCCCGTCGACCATCTCCAGGACCCGGTCGCAGTGGTGCAGGACGTCGTGGTCGTGGGTGACCATGACGGCGGCGATCTGCTTGCCGTGGCACTGCTCGGCGAGCAGCGCCACGATGTCCTGGCTGCGGGCGCGGTCGAGGGCGGCCGTGGGCGCGTCGACGAGGAGCAGCCCCGGGTCGTTGACGAGGGCGCGGGCGATCCCCACGCGCTGCCGCTCACCCCCGGAGAGCTGACCGGGTCGGCTGCCCGCCCGGTGGCTCATCCCGACGGCGGCGAGCAGCGGCGCCGGGTCGAAGTCGCGCGAGCGGCCGCGCCGGTGGGCGAGCCGGTGGGCCAGCCGCAGCTGGTCGGCCGCGGTGAGGGCGGGGATGAGGTTCCCGGACTGGAAGACGAAGCCGAGGTGCTCGCGGCGGAAGCGCGCGAGGGCCCCGCGCTCGCGGCGGCCGCTCAGCGGCCCGAGGTCCCGCCCGAGGACGGTGACCCGGCCGGACGTAGGGGCGGCAAGTGCACCGGAGACCGCGAGGAGCGAGGACTTGCCCGCGCCGGAGGGCCCGATGACCGCGACGAGCTCACCCCGCCTGACCTCGAGGTTGACCTGGTCGAGGGCCCGGACCTTGCCGGCGCCGTCACCGACCTCGAGGGTGACGTCGTCCAGCCGGAGGCTCACGGCGGGGGTGTCGGCGGTGTGCTCTGCGGCGACGCCGGTGGTCGGGGTGGCGTGGGTCATCGGGCTCCTCCGAGAGCGGTGATGGGTTCGATCCGGGTGACCCGGAGCACGGCGACGGCCGCGCCCACGAGGCCGAGCAGGATGGTGACGAGCGAGGCGACCGCGATGGGGCCCGCCTCGAGCGCGAAGGGCATCCCGGCGGGCATGAGCGCCCCGAGCCCGATGCCGAGGGCAACACCCACGGCGGTGAACGCGACGAGCAGGATGGCCGCCTGGGCGAGGCCGTCCCGCAGCAGGTACCGGGCCGATGCCCCCATGGCGCGCAGCACGGCGAGCTCGTGCCCGCGCTGGATGGTCCACACCGTGAAGAACGCCCCGACGACGAGGGCCCCGATGGCGTAGAGGAACCACTGGATCATGCTCAGCGTGAGCGTCTCCGCCTGGTACCCGGGCGAGGCGTTGAACGACTGCTCCAGGGTCATCGTCGTCGTGCCGGCAGTGGCGTCACCCTGCTCGAGGACGGCGGCGTCGCCCGCGGCGAGCGCCGAGCCCTCGACGCCCTGGAGTGCGATCACGGAGGCGTGGTCGGCCGTGAGCGCGGCGAGGTCCTCCGCCGTGGGCGCCGAGCCCTCCGGTGCCTGGCCGATGGTGATGAGCTGCCACGTCGCGAGCGGGGTGTAGGCGACGTCGACGTGGCCGAAGGTCGCCTGGCCGTCGGTGAAGCCGACGACCGCCAGCTCGGTCCCGAACTGGTCGAGGGTGACGACGGTGCCGATCTCCACCCCTTCGTCCCGCAGCGTCTCCGAGACGACGACACCGGCCGGCTCCGCGAGGGGGCTGCCCTCGGACACGACGGGCGCGAGGAACGAGTCGGGCTCGACCCCGAAGATCGTGAGGTCGACCTGGGCGCCGGTGTCGGTCTGGGCGTTGACGATCGACACGCCCATGGGTGTCGCGTCGGCGACGTCCGGGTGGGCCTGCCACGCGGTGAGCTGGTCCGCGTCGACGACCGAGCGCGAGAAGGCGTTGTCCTGCCGCGTCCCGGCGTCGAACGCAAAGGCGGAGACGGGCAGGCTCTTGAGCCCGGAGACCCCGTCGTTGACGAGCCCGGCCGACAGGCCGGAGAGCATGACCATGAGGACGGCGATGAGGGCGATGACGACGCCCATGAGACTGAACCGGCCGCGGGCGTAGACCAGCTCGCGCAGTGCGAGGAACACGGGGACCCTTCGGGGCGTGAGGTGCCGGACCGGGGTGGGACACGCGGCCCCACCGAAGTTGCCGACACGATGTCGGGATGATGTCGACAGTGTGTCATGACGGGTCCGTCGACCGAAAGCCGGCGACGAGTGGCGTGCGCTACTCCCCCGGCAGCACGCCCCGGCCCCCGAGCTCACGCACCAGGGGGCCGAGGACCATCGCGAGACGGTCGAGGACCTCCGGCAGGCCGCGGCCGCCCTCGAGCAGGACGGTGGCGGCGTGGACGACGGCGTTGACGAGCCCCGCCACGTCCTCGGGCGCCGCCACCCCGAGCGAGTCGAGCGTCCTGACGAGCGGCTCCTGGAGCTCGCGGTGCATCCGCGTCGCCTGCTCGTCGAGCGCCTCGCCGGGGTCGAGCGCGGCCAGCACGCTCCCCACCGCGTGCGCCCCCTCCGCGACGAGCTCGACGTTCGCGACGGCATAGGCGAGCACCTGGTCCGCCGGGGTCGGGGCGGCCCCCATCGCATCGGCCACCCGCTCCACCCACCGCGGGTAGACGTCGCGCACCATCGCCTGGAGCAGCTCCCGCCTGGACCGGAAGTACTGGTAGACGCTGGTGCGGGCCAGGCCCACCCGGGCGGCGACGTCCGCGAGCCCGGGCGCTTCGCCCGTCTCCAGGAGGAGCGCATGGGCGGCGTCGAGCAGGGCGCGCTCACGCGCGGCGCGGTGCTCGGCGACCGTGGGCTCCGTGATGCGGGGCATGGCTCGAGCCTACGGCTTCCCGACGGCGCGTCGGCACGTCGCGGGAGGGACGCTCGTCACGCCCCGCCATGGGCATCCGGGTCAGACGCCGGAGGACGCCCCGGCCCGCTGCCCCCTCGCGAAGACCCCCGCCACGACGAGGACCACCACGCCCGCGGCGATGAGCACCGCGGTGTCCACCGTCCGGAGGACGGACGGGGTGTAGGCCGGTGGGGTCACCGCTACGACGACCATCGCACCGAGGAGCGCCGGGACCAGCGCGAGGGCGAGCGCCTTGGCCGGCCGTCCCCACAGCGGGCTGCGGACGAGCAGGAAAACGGCGACCACCCACACGGGAGTGACGACGAGGACCGGCCCGAGGGTGTCACCGAGGGTCCCGGGGCGCGCGACGAGCCCGCCCAGGCTTCGCGAGACGTAGCTGTTCTCCCGGTAGGCGAGCGGGAGCAGCACCACGGGGAGCGCCGAGACCAGCAGGCCGAGGGCGGCTGCGGTTGCCGTCCACCAGCCGCCGGCCGCTCGGGCGCCCATGCGCGCCACCCGGGCGAGGCGGACCAGCAGCAGCACCACCCCCAGGACGGCGACAGCGAGCGCCCCGAGGAGTGCCGCACGGACCGTGCCCGGGCCCAGCCCGGTGCAGCCGCCGGTTGCTGCGGAACAGTCGTCGACCGCGCGAACGACGAGGCCGCCGAGCTCCAGGACGGCGGCGCACCACGGCAGCACCAGCCAGGCGGCCACCCGGTCCGCCGTCCGGTACAGCGGGGACACCGTCACGAGGAGCGCCCCGACGAGAACCAGCGGCGCCGGCGGCAGGAGCAGCAGGAGTGGCAGGGTCCCGACGAAGTGGAGCGGACCCGGGCTGAAGGCGGCCCCGCTTGTCCCGGGCACGACGTAGCCGGAGATACTGCCCAAGACGTAGAGGGTGGCGAGCACCCCGACGGCAAGAAGGGTGACGACCACCGGAGGAACCCAGGCGCCGGCCAGGCGAGGCCGGCGCGGCGGCTGGGCGGTGACCCCGGTGTCCTCGAGCGCAGCGGAGGCGATCTCCTCCGGCGGCCCGAGCCGGTCGAGCTCCGTGCGCACCCGCGCCTCCGGCCACGGCGCGGGCCCGAGCGCGGCCGCGAGGTGGTCGTGGACCCCGGCGAGCACCTCGGCGCGGTAGGCCGGGTCGGTGTCGCCGAGCATCCGGGCGACGTCGTCCAGGTACTGGGTCGCCGCGCCGTCGGCCGTCGTCCGTGCGTCGTCGCGCGTCATGCGGTCTCCTCTCGGTCCAACACCGCGTCCACCGCGCCGCGGAAGGTGCGCCAGGTGCTGATGAACGTCTGCAGCGCCCGCTGACCGTCCTCGGTCAGGGCGTAGTACCGGCGGGGCGGCCCGCTCGTCGACTCCTGCCAGGTCGTCTCGACGAGCCCGGACTTCCGCAGCCGCGCGAGCAACGGGTAGAGCGTCCCCTCGCCGCCCATGAGCACCCCGTCGCGGGTCAGCTCCCGGGAGAGCTCCAGCCCGTAGCGCGGGCCTGTCCGGAGCAGCGCGAGGATGCAGTACTCCAGCGCCCCTCTGCGGAGGTTCGCCAGGATCGCCTCGGCCGCTACCATGCGACACATGGTACCAGGCCGTGCAGCAGACCGGTGCCCTGCGGCGCCGGCGGCTCAGGACGACGCCGCGAGCTCCCGGCGCACCGCCCGAGCGACGCGCTCTGCCAGCTCGGCCCGCTGCTCGCGCAGGCGGGAGCGGTCGACCACCACCTCGACGACCCACCGCCCACGGATCGGCTCGGCGAGCGCGGCCCCCAGGTCCTCCGCGCGGTGCACGACCGTGTGCCGGACCCCGTAGCCGGCGCACAGCCCGGCGAGGTCCACCGCCTGCGGGGTGCCGAACACCCGCTCGAAGCTCGTCCGCCGCTCCGGCGCACCGTGCTCGAGCGTGGCGAAGATGGCCCCTCCCCCGTCGTTGAGCACGACGACCTGGAGGTCGACCTCCTCCTCCAGCCGGCCGCGGAGCAGCGCACCGGCGTCGTGGAGGAAGGTGAGGTCCCCGACGACGGCGCGCACCGGGCCGCCGGTGGCGAGCGCCAGGCCGGTCGCCGTGGAGAGCGTGCCGTCGATGCCGGCCAGCCCGCGGTTGGCCACGATCCGCAGCTCCGGCGGGACCCGGTGGACGGCGAGGTCCCAGTCGCGCACCGCCAGCGACGAGCCCAGCACGTGGAGGGCCGGCCGCCCCTCCGCACCCTCCCGGTGGGCGGCGTCGACGACGGCGCGGGCCACCGCCGGCCCGTCGAGGCCTTCCTGCGTGTCGAGCACCTGCGCAGCGGCGTCGCCCGCCCGCAGCCACCGGCTGAGCCAGTCGGTGGCACCGGAGCCGGGAGCGGCAGCCGGGTGCACCAC
>DAHVRG010000171.1 GCA_027322565.1 Georgenia sp. | reverse complement strand
GCGCACCTCGCCGAAGGGCTCGCCGCGCTGGACGAGCTCGACCTGCCCTCCGCCAGCCGCGAGAGTCTCACCGAGCTCGCCCGCCTGCTCACCTCCCGGCGCGCCTGACCCGGACCCTCCGGGAGCGGCCGGTCGGACCGCTCACAGCGCGACGGTCTGCGCCACGCGCCTGACCTCGTGGATCCGCCGGGCCCGGAGCGCGGCGATCGGCGTGGTGCCGAGCTCGTCCTGCTCGGTGAGCAGCCAGTCCACCGCCTCCTCGGTGGTGAAGCCTCCGTCCTGGAGCTGGATGAGGGTGCCGCGCAGCGAGGGCACCGGCCCCGGCTGGGCGGCGCCGTCCTCGGCCGTGAGGAGGAAGGAGGAGGGGACGAGGAAGGGGCCGTCCTCCCGGCCGCGCCGGCTCCCGGCGAGCGCGTTGTCGCGCAGCAGGTTGCGCACGTCACGGAGGCGGAGGCCGAGGATCTCGGCGACCTCGGGCAGGTCGTACCACCGGGGCTCGGAAGCGTCGGTCATCCCGGCAGCGTACTGACGCGGTGGCCGGCCTGCGCTCTCGGCTCGCCTTTACGTCACGGATGGGTAACGCTACTGTCACACCATTCACATCGATCACACAGACCTCTCTACTCACACCAGTCGCAGCAGTCCGGGCGGCCCTACCACGCCGCCGAGACTCGTCGTGGAGGACCGATGAAGGCACATGCGCACACCCGCCGCCCGGCACGTCGCACCGGCGTCAGCCTCGCGCTGGCGGCGACCACCGTCGCGGCGATGACGGTCCCCGCCGGCGCGGCCGGCCTCCCCGCCGCCCCCACCGCGGGGGCGACCGCCCTCCGGGTCCCGACCGCGCCCCAGCCGCGCGACGACTCGACGAGCTACCGGGTGCGGGCGGGCGACACCGTCAGCGCCATCGCCGCCCGGACGGGGACCACGGTCGGTGCGATCGTCGCGGCCAACGACCTCGGCTCCGAGGCGCTCATCAAGGTGGGCCAGGTGCTGCGGCTGCCCTCAGGCGACGGGCCCGCAGCCGCACCGCGGACCGCGGAGACGACGACCCACACGGTGGTGGCGGGCGACACCGTCTCGGCCCTCGCGAAGAGGTACGGCACGACGGTGGCCGAGATCGTCGCCGCCAACACGCTCGACTCGCGCGCCCTCATCGTCATCGGGCAGCGGCTCACCATCCCCGGCGGTGCGGACAGCGACGTGCGCCCCGCGTCCGCGGAGCGGCAGCGGCCTGCCGCCGGGTCGGGCGGCACCCACGTCGTCCGGTCGGGCGAGACGGTCTCCGGCCTGGCCAAGCAGTACGGCACGACGGTCTCCGCCATCGCCACCGCCAACGGGCTGCGGGACGCGGGCCTCATCTACGTCGGCCAGCGGCTGACCATCCCCGGCGGGTCCGAGGCGGAGGCACCGCGGACCACGCCGGTGAGCGACGTGCGCCCCGCCGAGGCAGGCTCCCGGTCGGCGGACCGTGCCCACATCGTGCGCTCCGGGGAGACCGTCAGCGGCATCGCCAAGCAGTACGGCACCACCGTCGCCGCCATCGTCGAGCACAACACGCTGGGCGACGCCGCACTCATCCGCATCGGTCAGCGGCTCAGCATCCCGGGGACCGGCCCCGGGAGCGGCCCTCTTGTCGGGGACACCTTCCTCGGCCGCACGTACGCCCGCGACGTCGTCTCCGCCGCGAACACGAACAAGGCGACCCTCAACTCGATGGACGTCCCCTCGCGCGCGCAGATGCAGGCGATGGTCCGCGCGACCGCGGAGGAGATGGGGGTGGACCCCGCGCTCGCCCTCGCGATCGCCCAGCAGGAGTCCGGGTTCGACGCACGGGCCGTCTCGCCCGCCAACGCGGTCGGCGTCATGCAGGTGATCCCGAGCTCCGGCGACTGGGCCTCCGACCTCGTCGGCCGGCGGCTCGACCTCCTCGACCCGCAGGACAACGTCACCGCCGGGGTCGTCATCCTGCGCCGGCTCGTGCGCACCGCACCCGACCTCGACACCGCGATCGCCGGCTACTACCAGGGGCTCGCCGGTGTGCTGCGCAACGGGATGTACTCCGACACCCGCAACTACGTCTCCGGCATCAAGAACCTCATGGCCCGGTTCTGAGCGGACCGGCGACGCTCCGCCTCACCGGGCGGCCTCCCACCCTGCACGTCCCCGCCGCCCTAGACTCGGGGCCGTGCAGCGGACCGTGAGCGACCCCATGCTCGGCCGTGTCCTCGACGGCCGGTACGAGGTGCGCTCGCGCGTGGCACGCGGCGGTATGGCCACCGTCTACCGAGCGCTCGACCGTCGCCTCGACCGGACCGTCGCGCTCAAGGTCATGCACCCGCACCTCGCGGAGAGCGCCGACTTCGTCGCCCGCTTCCGGCGCGAGGCCAGGTCGGCCGCCCGGCTCAACCACCCGGGGATCGTCGCGGTCTACGACCAGGGCCACACGGAGGACGCGAGCTACCTCGCGATGGAGCTCATCGAGGGCCACAACCTGCGCACCGAGCTGCGCCGCGCCGGGGCACTCCCCCTCGGACGGGCGCTCGAGCTCACCGCCGACATGCTCGACGCCCTCGCCTGCGCGCACCGGGCGCAGGTCGTCCACCGTGACGTCAAGCCGGAGAACGTCCTCCTCGACCGGGACGGCCGCCCGAAGGTCACCGACTTCGGGCTGGCGCGCGCCGTCACCGAGGCGACGATGGCGTCGACCGGCACGGTGCTCGGCACCGTCGCCTACCTCGCACCGGAGATCGTCACCTCCGGTACGGCGGACGCCCGGGCCGACGTCTACGCCGTCGGCGTCCTGCTCTTCGAGCTCGTCGTCGGAAGCCAGCCCTTCGTCGCCGACCAGCCGATCCGCGTCGCGTTCCAGCACGTCAACGACGGCGTCCCGCTCCCCTCCTCGCGGGTCGACCGGCTCCCGGCCGAGGTCGACGAGCTCATCGCCGCCCTCACCGCGCGCGACCCGGCCGACCGTCCGGAGGACGCCGACGCCGCACTGGCCCTGGTCCGCCGCACCCGCGCCGCGCTCGACGACTCGGACCTCACCCTGCGCGCCCCCGTCGAGCCCGAGGAGCCCGACGAGGAGGACGCCCCCGACACCGACCCCGCCGCCACCGCCGTCACACCGCTGTCGGGCAGCACCGTCGCGCTGCCCATCGGCGCGATCTCCGCCGACACGGCCGCGCCCGCCGCACCCGTCGACCGGCGCCCCCGCCGACGCCGCCGCATCGCCGCCCTCCTCAGCGTCCTCCTCCTGCTCGCCCTCGCGGCCGGTGGCGGCGCGTGGTGGTGGTTCACCCGGGGCCCGGGTGCCTACGTCACGGTGCCCGAGGTCGTGGGCCTCAGCGAGGACCAGGCGGTCGAGCTGCTGAGCACGGCCGGGCTGGACCTCGCGGTCGAGCGCGAGCACCACGACACCGCGCCGGAGAGCGAGGTGTTCGCCGCCGCGCCGGAGCCCGGCGAGCGGGTCCACCGGGACGGCACCGTCGTCCTCCACGTCTCGCGCGGCATCCTCATGGTCGAGGTCCCGGACGTCGCGGGGCTGGGCCACGAGGAGGCCGTCGCCGCGCTCACCGACGCCCAGCTGTCGGTCGGCACCGTCGACACCCCGTGGGACGACGAGGTGCAGAAGGACGAGGTGATGTCGGTCACCCCGGCCGCGGGGGAGGTCATCCCGTACAACCAGCCGGTGGACCTCGTCGTGTCGGCGGGCCGTGAACCGGTCGAGCTCGTCTCCGTCGTCGGCGCCGACCAGGAGACCGCCCTCTCCGACCTCGACTCCGCCGGCCTCGGTGCTGTGGTCGAGGAGAGCTACCACGCCGACGTCCCGGCCGGACGGGTCATCGACCAGTCCCCCGCCCCGGGGGACGGCGTCGAGGTCTACCGCGGCGACGAGGTGACCGTCA
>DAHVRG010000167.1 GCA_027322565.1 Georgenia sp. | reverse complement strand
CGGCGTCACGTGCGCCGGGCGCGTCGATCCAGTCGGCGTTGAGGTCGGTGTCGATGATGCCCGGAGCGACCGAGTTCACGGTGATGCCCCGCTCCGCCAGCTCCGGCGCGACGGCGCGCAACACACCCTCCAGGCCCGCCTTCGAGGCCGTGTAGGCGAGGTGGGTAGGCGCGGAGACGCGGGTGTACCCGGTCGAGACCGCGATGACCCGACCACCGTCGTTCAGCGACCCCGCGAGGTGGTGGAGCAGGAACAGCGGGGCGGTGAGGTTGACCGCCTGCACGCGCGCGTAGGTCGCGGCGTCGAGGTCGGCGAGGACCTGGGCGCCGTTGATGCCCGCGTTGCTCACGAGGATGTCCGTGCCGGATCGGCCCTGCTCGTCCAGGGCGGCGGTCCAGGTCCGGGCGATCTGCGCCGCCGCTCGCTCGCCGTCGGCGAGGTCGGCCTGGATGAGCACCGGTGTCGCGCCGAGATCGGCGACGCGCTCCGCGGTGCGGGCGGCAGCCGCATGGTCGCGGCCGTAGTGGACACCGATGAAAGAGACTCCGTCCCGGGCGAGCGCGGCCGCCGTGGCGGCACCGATCCCCCTCGACGCTCCGGTGATGAGTGCGGTCGACCCGCGTCACAGTTCCTCCGTAATGATCGCTCCGATTCTCTGGCGGGTGTACCGTAGCATTCACTATGGAATCGTCACGCAAGGTCGGGCGTCCACGCACCTTCGACTCGGAGGAGGCACTGGAACGGGCCCTCCACGTGTTCTGGGAGCACGGCTACGAAGGGGCGAGCGTGACGCTCCTCCAGGAGGCCACCGGGCTCACCGCACCTCAGCTCTACCGGGCGTTCACATCCAAGGAGCACCTCTTCCAGCTCGCCGTGCAGCGCTACCAGCAGCGGTACGGGTTCGCCCCGGACCCCGACCTGCCCTTCGCGCAGAGCATCGCCGAGTTCCTCGACCGGGCCGCCCGGGAGTTCACCACCGAGCCCGGACGCGGCTGTCTCGTCTCCACCGGGCTGCTCGCCACGGGCAGGCACGCCGAGGTCGCCGCGGCGGTCGTGCGGGCAGAGCGGGAGCAGGCCCTCGCCGGCCTCCTCGCGCGGATCCGCACCGCCCAGGAGGCCGGTGAGGTCCCGTCCACGACAGACGCCGAGGGGCTCGCCCGCACCATCGGGGCGCTGGTGCAGGGGATGTCGGTCCAGGCGCGTGACGGCGCCGGCTACCCCGCCCTCTCCGCCGTGGCGGCGACGGCGCGGGCGCTGCTCCCGGCGCCCGTCGCCTGACAACTCCACCGGGCGGCCCCGGAGGAGGGTGACCGCGCGGTGCGCCGTCGACCGTCTAGTCGAAGTCCAGGCCGAGGAGAGCGTTCTCGGTGACCTCGGGCAGCGCGGGGTGGATCCAGTACTGACGGGTGGCGACCTCGCGCACGTCCAGGTCGAAGGCGAGGACGGTGATCATCTGCTGGATGAGGGTGGCGGCCTGCGGCCCCATGTAGTGGGCGCCCAGCAGCTTGCCGGTGGCGCGGTCGGCGACGAGCTTGGCGATGCCGGTGGTGTCCTCCATCGCCCAGCCGTAGGCGACGTCCGCGTAGCGCTGCACCTTGGCTGTCACGTCGTAGCCCTGCGCCCGCGCCTCCTCCTCGGTGAGGCCGACGGTCGCGATCTGGGGGTGGGTGAACGTCGCCGAGGGGACGTGCTCGTGCGGCAGCGGGCGCAGGTCCTCCGGGTGGAGGAGGTTGTGGCGCACGGTGCGCATCTCGGCGTTGGCGACATGCTTGAGCATGTACGGCGAGGAGACGTCACCCAGCGCCCACACGCCCGCGGCAGAGGTGGACCGGCCGTACTCGTCGACCTCCACCCTGCCGTCCGGCGTCATCGCGACGCCGCCGGAGGCGAGGTCCAGCTGGTCACCGTTGGGGGTGCGGCCGGTCGCGACGAGGAGCACCTCGCCGGTGACGCTGGAGCCGTCGTCCAGCCGCACGGTCACGCCGTCGGCGGACTCGTCGGCCCCGATCGCGGTGCGGCCGGAGCGGACCTCGTAGCGCGCGGCGGCGAGCTCGTTGAACGGCTCGCGCAGGTCGCTGTCGAGCCGGCGCAGCAGCGGGGAGCGGGAGACGATGGTGACCTCGGTGCCGAGCGCGTCGAAGACGTGGGCGAACTCCATGGCGATGTACCCGCCGCCGATGATGACGAGGGACTTCGGCAGCTCGGGCAGCCGCATGATGTCCTCGTTGGTGTGGTAGCGCACCCCGGACGCGGCGATCGCCTCCGGGACGAAGGGCCGGGAGCCGGCGGCGATGACCACCTGGTCCCCCGAGATGATCCTCTGCTCCGTCCCCTGCCCCGTCCGCAGGGTGCGCTCCCCGACGAAGACCGCGTGCTGGTCGTACACGTCGATGTTCGGGGTCTGCGGCCCGCGCCGGTACGCCTCACCGCTCGTGGCGATGGGGTCGATGCGCTGCTCGAAGACTCGGTCGACGATGCTCGGCCAGTCGACGGAGACGTCGGCCTGCAGCCCCAGCCGGCCGGCCTGCCGCGCCTCGAGCGCGACGTCGGCGGCGTAGACGTACATCTTCGTGGGGATGCAGCCGACGTTGAGGCAGGTGCCGCCGAACGTGCCCTTCTCGACGATGGCGATCGACCGGTCGTCGAGCTCCGGCCCGGGGATCGAGTTGCCCGAGCCGGTGCCGATGATGACGAGGTCGTAGTGGGCGTCGACGACGATGTCGGTCGCGGGGGTCTGCTCGTCCACCACCGTGCTTCGGGCAGCGCTGGTCATGGGGCTCCAATCGGCTTGCGCGCACGCCGCGAGGGCGGCCGGCAGTGCCCGGTCGGACCGCGTGGAGGCGCGCCTCGGGCAGCGGCTCTCCTCCCCGGCACGGGTGCGCAGGAGGGGTGAGGGTTACACCGAGTCTAGGTTGGGTGTGAACGGCGACGAAACGGCTGCACTCCCGGCTGCCGCGGGGAGTGACCGACGTGCACCGGCTGTGAACGCCCGGTCGGCGAAGGCTCGTGACCGGAAAGGATCATGATGTTCGCCTACACACGCGAGTTCCTCGACGCGGAGACCGCCTACCGGCGGGAGCAGCTGAGCCGGGCCTGGCCGGCCGAGCGGGCGAGGCTGCGCCGGCGCCGTCACCGGCTGGACCGGGGCGAACCGGTCGTCGTGCACCCGGCCGTCCCGGAACGGGCACCGGCACCCGCTGCTGCCCGGGAGGTCGAGGCGGCGCTGGCACCGCAGGTGTAGGGCGCGGGCCACGGGCCGACGGCTACCTGCCCCTGCCGACGCGCCGCGCGTCGCCGCTCGTCCTATGCTCGCTGGAACCTCGGCGGCACGGGTGTACGGCGCCCGCTGGAACGGAAGGCAGATCCCATGGCCGGTGGCCTCGCCGCGCTGCTCGACGACATCGCCGCGCTGGCCAAGCTCGCGGCGGCGTCGGTCGACGACATCGGCGCCGCAGCGGGTCGCGCGAGCACCAAGGCGGTCGGTGTCGTCATCGACGACACCGCGGTGACACCCCGGTACGTCCACGGTTTCACCGCCGACCGCGAGCTGCCGATGATCCGGCGGATCGCGACCGGGTCGGTTCGCAACAAGCTCCTGTTCATCCTCCCGGCGATCCTCCTGCTGAGCCAGTTCCTCCCCTGGCTCCTCACCCCGATCCTCATGGTCGGCGGGCTCTACCTCAGCTTCGAGGGGGCGGAGAAGCTCTACGAGTACGTCAGCGGGCACCACGGGGAGCAGACGACCGCACCGGCGGCGGTCAAGGGTGCCGACCACGAGAAGACGATGGTCAGCAGCGCGATCCGCACCGACTTCATCCTCTCCGCCGAGATCATGGTCATCGCGCTCAACGAGGTCGCCGACGAACCGCTGCTCAACCGGGCGCTCATCCTCGTCGTCGTCGCCCTCGCCATCACCGCGCTCGTCTACGGGGTCGTCGCCCTCATCGTCAAGATGGACGACATCGGGCTCCGCCTCGCCGAGCGGCAGTCGGCCCTGTCCCAACGCGTGGGGCGGCTCCTCGTCAAGGCGATGCCGAAGGTGCTGGCCGTGCTCTCCGTCGTCGGGGTCGTCGCGATGCTCTGGGTCGGTGGGCACATCCTGCTCGCCGGCGTCGACGATCTGGGCTGGCATGCCCCGTACGACCTCGTGCACCGGCTGCAGGAGACGGTCACCGGCGGCCTCGGTGGGCTGAGCGGGTTCGTCTCCTGGCTGGTCGACACGCTCGCCTCGGCGGTGGTCGGGCTCCTGGTCGGCGCCGTGGTCGTCCTCGTCATGCACCTCGTGCCGCGCCGGAAGAAGGCCGCCCACTGAGCTGAGGCCCCGGCACGGCGCCCGCCGTCAGCGGCGCCCGAGGTAGCCGTCGGGTGTCACGGGCAGCGCCCGCTTGTGCGCGGTGCGGCGGTACCAGCCGACGATCGTGGCCTCGTCCTCGGCGGGGACCTCCTTGCCCTCGAGGTAGTCGTCGACGACGTCGTAGCGCACCCCGAGCGCCTCCTCGTCCGGCAGCATCGGCTTGTCGGACTCGAGGTCCGCCGTCGGGACCTTGTTCACCAGCGCCTCCGGGGTGCCGAGGTGCACCCCGACCTCCCGCACCCGCCGCTTGGGCAGCCCGAACAGCGGCGTCACGTCGGCAGCGCCGTCGCCGTGCTTCGTGAAGAAGCCGACCGCCGCCTCGGCGGCCTGGTCCGTGCCGACGACGAGCATCCCGCGAGCGCCGGCGACGGCGTACTGGGCGGTCATCCGCAGCCGCGCCTTGACGTTGCCCTTGTGGTAGTCGTCCCGGGCGTCGGTGACCGGGGTCGCCGAGGCGAGGATCTGGTCCCACAGCTCGTCGGTGGCGGGCCCGATGTCGATGGTCTCGAGGACGTCGGGGGCGATGAACTCCACCGCCGCGGCGGCGTCCTCCTCGTCCTTCTGCACCCGGTAGGGCAGCCGGACGGCGACGAACCGCGCCTCCCCGCCGCTCTCGCGAACGCGTTCGCAGGCGAGCTGGCAGAGCCGGCCGGCCACCGTCGAGTCGACCCCGCCACTGATCCCCAGGACGAGCCCCTTGGCCCCGGTGTCCCGGAGGTAGCGGGCGAGGAACTCGACGCGCCGCTCGGCCTCCGCAGCGGCGTCGAACGTGCCGGGGTCGACGACCTCGAGCGCGGCGATGATCTGCGACTGGAGCTGCTTGTCCGTCATTCGCCCCAATGTAGTGGCGGGGGCAGCGCCAGTCCCGCGGAGCCGCACGCCTGTCGCCTATCGTGGGCCGCACGAGCCGCGACACCAGGAGGTGACCCGTGACAGGGACGCTCAGCGGTACTCCGGGCGACCACCCGGAGCTCGACGACCCACCCGCGGACCCCGTGGCGCTGCTCCGCAGCTGGGTCGTCGCCGCCGTCACCGCGGACATCCCGGACGCCCTGGCCGCGAGCCTGGCGACCGTCGGGCCGGACGGCGCCCCGTCCGTCCGCTTCGTGGCCCTCAAGGAGGTCACCGCCACCGGCGTCGTCTTCGGCACGAGCGCCGACAGCCCCAAGGGGCTGGACATCAGACGCGACCCGCGGGTGGCGATCGCGGTCTACTGGCGCGAGACGATGCAGCAGGTGCGCCTCACCGGGCGGGCCACCCCGCTCGACGACGACGCGTCGGACCGGATCTTCCACGCGCGCGCCCGCGACGCCCAGGCGGCCACCATCGTCTCCCGGCAGAGCGAGCCGCTCGCCGCTGAACCGGATCTCGAGCAGGCAGCGCTCGAGCTGGAGCGCAGCGGTGCGGCGCTCACCCGCCCGGCGGACTGGCGGGCGTGGCTGGTCACGCCGTCGACACTGGAGTTCTGGGTCGGGAGCACGAGTCGGCTCCACCGCCGCCTCGCCTACACGAGGTCGGGCGAGGGCTGGACGGCGCGCCGTCTGCAGCCGTGACCCGTCCGGCGCTGCGCCACACCCCGGCCGCACCTACCGTGAGCGGGTGACCTCGCCACCGACCTCCCCCCTCGACCTGTCCCTGCCGGACGGACGGGGACGACGCGTCCTCGTGACCGGCGCGACCGGGTACGTCGGGGGCCGCCTGGTCCCCGAGCTCGTCGCTGCCGGCTTCACGGTGCGGGCGGGTGCACGCGACCCGAGCAGGCTCGCGTCCCGGCCGTGGGCCGACGAGGCGGAGGTCGTCGAGGCGGACCTGCAGTCGGCCGACCAGGTCCGCGCGGCGATGCACGACGTCCACACCGTCCTCTACCTCGTCCACTCCATGGGGACCGGGCGCGACTTCATGGAGCGGGAGGCCGCGATCGCCCGGACGGTGGCCGCCGCCGCCGCCGATGCCG
>DAHVRG010000144.1 GCA_027322565.1 Georgenia sp. | reverse complement strand
CGCGGCGTCAACACCGACTGCGCCGTGACCTTCATCCACCCGATCGGCGGCTACGCCTACGGCGCCAGCGGCGCGGAGTTCCTCGTCGACAACCTCGAGCCCGGCTCGCGGGTGCTCGCGCTGCGGATCTTGCCGGGCGTGGACGTCCTGGAGCACCGCTGGGGCGCGGCCAACGACATCTTCTCCCAGAGCGACCTCGAGGTCGTCGGGGTGGAGTTCACCGAGGGCGACGCCGCGAAGATCAAGGATATCGTCACCCAGTACCTCCAGCGCGGTGACGTCGACGGCATCTGGATGGACGCCGGTGACGGCGCCGTGGCCGCCATCGAGGCCTTCGAGGACATGGGCGCGGACTACCCCGTCTTCGTCGGCGAGGACGAGCTGAGCTTCATGCGCAAGTGGGAGGAGACCGGCATGACGGCGATCGCCCTGGTCTACTCCAACTTCCAGTGGCGCACCCCGGTGCTGGCCGCCGAGATGATCTGGAACGGCGAGGAGGTGCCGGCCGAGTGGGTGCTCCCGCAGGAGCCGGTCACCGAGGCCGACCGCGCCGACTTCCTCGAGCGCAACGCCGAGATGCCCTCGCTGCACTACGCCAAGTTCGGTGGCGAGGACCTGCCCGGGTACCCCGAGGCGTGGCAGGGCCGCTGACCGGCCGCTGACTGCGGGGCGCGGGCCACCGCGCCCCGCAGCACACCGCTGTGCCATCCGACCGCACACTGGGAGAGACGAACAGACGATGACGTCCCTGCGACGCCGCATCGGCGTCAACACCTGGGTCTGGACCTCACCGCTCACCGACGCTGCGCTGCGCACCCTCGCCCCGACGATCAAGGACTGGGGTTTCGACATCATCGAGCTCCCGGTCGAGAACCTCGGCGACTGGGACCCCCAGGCGGCGGCCGCGCTCCTCGCCGACGTCGGCCTTGACGCCACCGTCACCCTCGTCATGGGGGAGGGGCGCGAGCTCGTCGCGGCCGACGCCGCGACGGTCCGGGCGACGCAGGACTACCTGCGCGGCGTCGTCGACGCCGCCCACACGGTCGGCTCCCCGGTCATCGCCGGGCCCGCCTACGCCTCCGTCGGCCGCACCTGGCGGATGAGCCCGGACGAGCGGCGCGCCTGCTACGCGGAGCTCGCGGAGAACCTCGAGCCGGTCGTCACGCACGGCCGCGGCGCCGGGGTGCGGCTCGCCGTCGAGCCGCTCAACCGCTACGAGACCTCCCTCATCAACACGGTGGACCAGGCGCTGGAGGCGCTCGCGCCGCTGCCGGACGCCGGGATCCTGCTCGACGTCTACCACATGAACATCGAGGAGACCGACGTGCCCGCCGCCGTCCGGCGGGCCGGCAGCCGCATCGCGCACGTGCAGGTCTGCGCCAACGACCGCGGCGCCCCCGGCGCCGACCACCTGCCCTGGTCACAGATCCTCGCCGCGCTCGACGACGCCGGCTACGACGGCCCGCTGTGCATCGAGTCCTTCACCGCGGAGAACGCCACCATCGCGACGGCGGCGTCCATCTGGCGCCCGCTGGCGGTCACGCAGGACGCCATCGCCGTCGACGGGCTCGCCCACCTGAGGGAGCTGATGCGGCAGGACTGACGGGGGAACGCCGCCGGGCTCCGTGCGGCGTAGGAGTGACGAAGCAGCTTGTGTTCGACCCGATGGAGGGAAGTTTCGATGAGCACCTCACGTCCCGGATGGGGACGGACGGTGGCGTCGCTGGCAGCAGGAGCACTGGGGCTGTCCCTGCTCACCGCGATGCCGGCCGCCGCCGTGACCGATCCGCCACTCGACATCATCGACACGCGGGAGGGGGACCGGGCCGACGTCCTCGTCTTCACCGCGACCGCCGCGTGGCGCCACGGCGACACGATCGAGCACGGCACCCCGCTGCTCCTGGACGCCTTCGCCGAAGCGGGCATCGGCTCGGTGTGGACCGAGGACCCGCGCATCTTCACCGATGAGGACCTCGCCGAGTTCGACGCGCGGGGGATGTTCCAGACCTCCGGCGACCCGTGGACCGCGGAGCAGAAGGAGGCGCTGGAGTCCTACCAGCAGGCCGGCAACGGCATCGTCGCCATCCACAACGCGACGGACATGCGCGGCGACTACGAGTGGTGGGACGGGCTCGTCGGCTCCCTCATGCCCGGGCACGCCGCGACCGGCACCGACCCGGGGCTCGACGGCGTCGTCCGGGTGGAGGACCGCTCCCACCCGTCGACGGCGCATCTGCCGCAGCGCTGGGCACGCGCGGACGAGTGGTACAACTTCTCCAACAACGTGCGCGGCGAGGCGCACGTGCTCGCCACCATGGACGAGACCACCTACAACCCGGGTGGCAACGCGATGGGGTACGACCACCCCATCTCCTGGTGCAAGCTCTACGACGGCGGCCGCGCCTGGGCCACCGGCATGGGCCACTTCCCCTCGCACTTCGAGGAGCCCGAGCTGCTCCAGCACATCATCGGGGGCGTCGAGTGGGCGGCCGGTCTCGCCGAGGGCGACTGCGGCGGCACCGACTGGGGGATGTACGAGCGGGTCGCGCTGGACCAGAACACCTCCGCCCCGTTCGGCATGGACGTCGCCGACGACGGCCGCGTCTTCTTCACCGAGCTCGTCCGCGGCCAGATCCGCGTCTACGACCCGGTCACCCAGAACACGACGACGGCGCTCGAGCTCGACGTCTACTCCGGCGGTGAGGACGGGATGCTCGGCATCGCCCTGCACCCCGATTTCCTCGAGAACGGGCACCTCTACCAGTACTACTCGCCCGCGAGCGAGGACGACACCGACCCGGCGAGCTTCTTCAACCGACTCTCCCGGTTCACCATGGACCACGAGACCGGGCTGATCGACCCGGACAGCGAGCGCGTCATCCTCGAGGTGCCCGCCCGCCGGCTCCCCGACGAGCCCGGCCACACGGGCGGCGTCGTCGAGGTCGACTCCGAGGGCGTGCTCTACCTCGGTGTCGGGGACGACGTGAACCCGCACTCCGAGCCCTCCGGCGGCTACGCCCCGCTCTCCGAGCGCGAGGGCACGTTCCACGACGCCCGCGAGACCTCGGCGAACACCAACGACCTGCGCGGCAAGCTCCTGCGGATCGTCCCGCTCGAGGACATCCCGGCGGACGCCGAGCCCGGCATCGGCAGCACCTACGAGATCCCGGAGGGCAACCTCTTCCCGGTCGGGACGGATAAGACCCGTCCCGAGATCTACGCGATGGGCTTCCGCAACCCCTTCCAGTTCGCGATCGACGAGGAGACCGGCCACATCGGCATGGCCGACTACTCCCCGGACAACAGCAACGACAACCCGAACAGCCGCGGCCCGGCGGGCATCGCCGAGTGGATGCTCATCAAGGAGCCCGGCTTCTACGGCTGGCCGCTGTGCATGGGCGACAACGAGCCCTTCCGCGACGTCGACTACACGACGAGCCCGCCCACCGTCGGTGACTTCTTCGACTGCGACAACCCGGTCAACGACTCGGTGCGCAACACCGGTCTGACCGAGCTGCCGCCCGCCGTGCCCGCCGACATGTGGTACGGCTACCAGCGCAGCTCCCACCCCGAGGTCATCCCGGCCGGTGGCGGCCTCGCCCCGATGGGCGGCCCGTTCTACCACTACGACGAGGACCTCGACTCCGACACCAAGTTCCCGCCCGCCTTCGACGGGCAGCCCTTCTTCTTCGAGTGGGCCCGGAACAAGATGTACTCCCTCATCCTCGCCGAGGACGGCGACGGTCTGGAGAAGGTCAACCCCTTCCTCCCGTCGGAGCCGTTCCTCGCGCCGATCGAGGCGAAGTTCGGGCCCGACGGGTCGATGTACGTGCTCGACTGGGGCGGCGGCTTCGGCCGGCACAACCCCGACTCCGGCCTCTACCGCATCGACTACGTCTCCGGCTCCCGGTCACCGGTGGCCATCGGCACGGCCACCCCGGACAGCGGCCAGGCGCCGCTCGAGGTGACCTTCGACGCCTCGGCCAGCCGGGACCCCGAGGGGGAGGCGCTCGGCTACGCCTGGGACTTCGACGGGGACGGCGAGGTCGACTCCACCGAGCCGGTCGCGACGACGACGTACACCGAGGACGGCGTGTACAACGCCCGGCTCACGGTGACCGACCCGCACGGGAAGACGGGGACGACCGTCGTCCCGGTCACGGTGGGCAACACCCGCCCGGAGATCAGCTTCAACCTCCCGCCGACGGGCGCGTTCTTCGACTTCGGGGACGAGATCACCTGGGACATCGAGGCGTTCGACGCCGAGGAGGAGATCGCCGACGAGGACATCGTCGTCCAGCCCGCGCTGGGCCACGACGAGCACGCCCACCCGGCCGAGCCGCTCAGCGGCAGGACCGGGAGCGTCACGACGAGCCTCGGTGGTGGGCACAGCGCGGACATGAACGTGTTCTACGTCCTCGACGCCCGCTACCGGGACTCCGGTGGAGAGGGCGGTGTCCCCAGCCTCGTCGGGGAGGACACCTCGCTGCTCTTCGCCAAGATCCGGCAGGCGGAGTTCTACGCGGACTCCGAGGGCATCACGACGAGCCCGTCGCGCGACGTCGAGGGCCACGGCGCCGCGATCAGCGGCCAGGACGGGGCCTGGGCGTCCTACGAACCGGTCAACCTCGTCAACGTCGACCGGCTGCTCCTGCGGGTCGCCTCGGCCACCGGCGGCGACATCGAGCTGCGGCGTGACGCCCCCGACGGCGAGCTGCTCGCCACGGCCGAGGTCCCCTCGACCGGAGGCCTGTCCCGCTACGTCGACGTCCCCGTCGAGGTCGAGGACCCGGGTGAGTCCTTCACCCTGTACCTCGTGTTCCCCGGTGCGGGCGAGCGCCGCCTCAACTTCGTCGAGGCCGACGGCCAGGGCGTGTCCCCGACCACCAAGCCGCGGGTCGCCATCACGGCGCCGGCGCCGCGAGAGGCGCTCGAGCCGGGCGAGGTCACGGTGACGGCAGAGGCCGACGACGCCCAGCACGAGATCACCCGGGTGGAGTTCTTCGTCGACGGCGAGTCCATCGGCGCCGACGAGGAGGCCCCGTACAGCGTGACGTGGGAGCCGGCCGAGGAGTCGGTCTACCAGCTCACCGCCGTCGCCACCAACGACGAGGGGGTGTCCACCACCTCGCGGATCGTGCCGGTGACGATCGGTGAGCCCTTCGGCGCATTCGACCGGTTCACCAACGCGAACGGCGAGTTCGAGCGCGGCGAGGACGGCTCCTTCGTCATCGACTCCGGCGGGGGCAACATGTGGAACGCCGTCGACGAGTACAGCTCGCTGTACCTGCCCGCCGGAGCCGACGAGAGCTGGTCCGCCACGGTGAAGATCACCCGCCAGGGCAACTCGCACAACAGCGCCAAGGCCGGCCTGATCGTCCGTAACGACATGACGGCGCCGGGCCAGTCCGCGGGCTACGCCGCACTCGGCATCCGCCCCGACGGCGGCTTCGAGTGGCTGCGTTCGGCCAACGGCAACGGGCAGCTCAACGCGTCCACCAGCGCCGGTTCCACGGGCTACCCGGCGTGGGTGCGGCTGGTGCGTAACGGTGACGAGTACACCGCCTTCTGGAGCCGGGACGGGGAGACCTTCCACCAGATCGGTGCCCCGGTCACCCTGCCGGGCGCGGCCGCGGTCCAGGACCTCGGCCTGTTCGTCACCGCACACCACGACACGGCGCGCAGCGAGGTCGAGTTCACCGACTTCGTCTTCGACGACGACCCGGCCGTCCCCGAGCCGGAGCCCGAGCCCGGCCCCGGGCCGCGGTGCGAGGTGCCGATGAGCGACGAGTTCGACGGCGACGCCCTCGACCCGCACCGCTGGTCGACCGTCCGGGCCGCCGACGGGGAGCCGGTGACGGTCGCCGACGGCGCACTGCACCTGCCGGTGACCGCCGCCGACGTCGACGGTGCCAACACCGGCCCGATCAGCTACGTCGGGCAGCCGATGCCGGAGGGTGCATGGGAGGCCGAGGCAGCGGTGACGCTCGAGCACGAGCGGCACTGGCAGTTCGCCGGCCTGATGATGCACGCCACCGACGACGACTACGCCAAGGTGGCGTTCACGCAGCACCAGGACGGCAGCCGGTTCATCGAGTTCTGGACCGAGACCGACGGGTCGCGCGACTCCCACTCGCCGAACGTCACGCTGCCGGCCGACGCACCGTCGACCGTGCACCTGCGGCTCTCCAGCACCGGGGAGGACCTGCGCGCGGCCTACTCGCTCGACGGGACGGACTGGACCGAGCTCGACGGCGCATCCGGCGTCGTCCCCGGCGCGACGATCGGCCTCGTGGCGGCCGGCGACACCGGGGACGGGGGCGGCGTCGCCGCCGTCGACCACTTCCGGGTCACCCCGGACCGCGAGGGCAGCCCCGAGCGGGAGCCGGACGACGAGTTCGACGGTGACGCGCTCGACGGGTGCCGCTGGGACCGCACGGTGCGCTACGTCGAGGAGAACGTCAGCGTCTCCGACGGCGAGCTGCACATCGTCACCCAGCCCGGCGACATCAACAACGACAACCCGGAGTCGCCGGAGAACTTCATCCTGCAGACCGCGCCCGAGGGGGACTGGACCGTCGAGACGCGGTTCGCGGCCCCGCTCGTCCACCGCTGGCAGTACGCCGGCCTGCTGGCCTACGGCGACGACGACGAGTACGTCAAGCTCGACATCGTCGCCCGTAACCAGCCGGGCCAGCCGCTGTCCCTCGGTGCCGAGCTCGTCGCGGAGGTCGACGGCTCCTTCGGCGCCGGCGGCAACCGGGCGGTGGACCTCCCCGGCCGGCCGGAGGACGGCTACTGGCACCTGCGCCTGAGCCGCTCCGGCGACGCCTTCGAAGGCTGGGTCAGCGTGGACGGCGAGAGCTGGACATCGCTGGGCGCCCCGGTCACCCACGCCGGTGACCTCGACGCTGTCGGCCTCGTGGCCATCGGCCCGGAGCAGACCGAGCCGGTGACCGTGAGCTTCGACTACTTCCGGGTGGTCGAGGACGAGGTCGAGCCCCCGGCCGACGAGGAGGCGCCCACGGTGTCGGGCAACGTGCTCGGACGCTCGGAGGCGGTCTTCGAGCCGACCGACCGGGACCCGGGGCAGATCGGCGGGACCGCCACGCTGGTGAAGACCGCCGCGGGGACGCGGGTCTCGGTGCAGGTCACCGGGCTGTTGCCCGGCAACGAGTACCCGGCCCACCTGCATGACGGCTCCTGCCAGGACCACGGCGGGCACTACATGCACGACCCGGACGGGCCGGCCGCACCGCCGAACGAGATCTGGGTGTCCTCGACCAGCGACCCGCGCGGCAACCTCGTGCCCAACCAGCAGGGTGTCGCCACCGGGGCCGGGGAGGCCGACTGGACGGCGCGTCAGCAGCCGCTCTCGGTCCACGTCCACGAGCCCCAGCTGCCCGGTCTGCCGATCGGCTGCGCCGACTTCGCGGCCTACGAGGCACCCGCGACGCTGGTGCTCCAGGCCGACGACGGGGAGGGCAGCGGCGTCGACACCGTCGAGTACTCCCTCGACGGCGGAGAGTGGGCGACCTACGAGGGTGAGGTCGAGGTGAGCGAGCCCGGCTCGCACACCGTCGCATTCCGGGCCACCGACGCCGCCGGGAACACCAGCGAGACCCAGGAGCTGGAGTTCGCGGTCGCCGGTGACGAGGAGCCGGAGCCGGTGGAGGTGACGCCTGCCGAGGTGACCTTCGCCGACGAACCGGGCACCGAGGACGACACGTACACGATCCCCTCGGTGGAGGGCGTGGAGTACGTCGTCGACGGTGCGGTCGTGGCGGCCGGGACCTACCCGGGTGAGGGGACGGTGACGGTGACGGCGCGGGCGCTGGAGGGCTTCGTCATCGCCGAGGGGGCGGCCACGCAGTGGTCGCACACCTTCTCCACGGCGGGTGGGCAGCTGCCGCAGCCGGACCGGCGCACGGCGGAGTTCCACCTGTCCAACGGGTGGCGGGGGAGCACGGATGTGTACTTCATGTACGGCCGGTGGGTCGATGAGGTGCTCATCGGGGACTGGGACGGCAACGGCACCGACACCATCGCGGTGCGGCGGGGCAACCAGTTCCACGTGACCAACGCCCAGCGGGGTGGGGATGCCGATGTGGTGTTCCGCTACGGCCGGCCCGGGGACGTCATCCTGGTGGGTGACTGGGACGGGGATGGGCGTGACACGTTCGCGGTGCGTCGGGGGGCGTCCTACCACGTGAAGAACTCCCTGCGTGGTGGGGATGCGGACACCGTGTTCACCTACGGCCGGGCCGGTGACCAGGTGCTGGTCGGTGACTGGGACGGCGATGGGCGTGACACGTTCGCGGTGCGTCGGGGGGCGACCTACCACGTGTCCAACGCGCTGCGGGGTGGGGCGGCGGACCACGTGGTGACCTTCGGCCGGGCCGGGGACGAGGTGCACGTGGGTGACTGGGACGGCAACGGGACCGACACCCTCGGCATCCGCCGCCCCGTCGGACCGGCACCGGCCTC